>CADBMQ010000077.1 GCA_902795765.1 Oscillospiraceae bacterium
AGTTGTCGATGGAAGCACCGGGCTCTGTGACCACAGATGTGATTTGATCCTTATAGATATCCCACGGAGTACAGACCTCGTAGGAAATGTAATCGGTTGTGACAGCACCAAAGATATGCAGACAACCTTTGTTATCCAAATACCACCCCTCGCCCTTAGTTGAAATGGCATCTTTTGTCAGCGTCACTGTACCGGTGAGACCTTGCAGATCTCCGACAGAGCGGTAAGCCACGCATTGCTGATACCAGATTGGAGAGAGTGCGAGCAGTTCACTTGCTACCTTGGCGATTAGGTTACCATCAGCTGTAATCTCGGTCAAATTCTCGCAGTATAGGAACATATTGCCCACATCCATCGTTGACGCATCCGAGATTTTCAGTTTACTCAAATCCACCTTTGTTAGATTGCTACAACCGGAGAACAGCGCTCTATAGTTGTCTTGACCTGCGGTGTTGCGTATATATATTCCTCTTGCGTTATTTTCAACCACGACCGAAGTAATTTCTTTTTTGTAGGAAGTCCAGGGTGTGGAGTCTCTTCCGTTGAGCTCAGTATTGTTGATTATCGTGCCTGTAATATGCAGTCCACCGGTCTGGTCTAAATACCAGCCGTCATATCTAATTTTGACAAATCGGGTCAACATCATTGTGTCTGTGCCACTAAGAGCAAGCATATCCGCACTCTCATAAACATCTCCGGTATTAGCGTCGAGCCAACTACGAGAGATGTCAGTCAGTTCGTATGCCATGCTTTTGATGACATTTTTGCTTGCGGTGATTTCACGCAAGGTGACGGTATTATCAAATGTAGAAGCCGTACTTCTCCATAGGGATTCGATGCTGCTGATGTCCACGGAGGACAGATTTCGGCAGTTGGCGAAGGTGTAATTCAATGTTACTTTCGAAATAGGTGAAAGTTTGCTCAAGTCAACGGAAGTCAGATTTCTGCACCCATAAAATAGATAGTTGAAGTTGCCAATCGATGTGTTAAAGTTACTCAGGTCAACTGATGTTAAACTACTGCACCCGCCGAACAGGCTGTGCATATTTGTTACATTTGATGTATCAAGGTTGCTCACATTAACGCTTTTCAGTTTTGGGCAGGAGCAAAACATACTATCAAAACTATCCACACCGGTGGTATCAAGATGACTTAAATCGGCAGAGATCAAATTACTACAACGGAAAAACAACTTGCATCCATTATCAACCGATGATCCGGGTTCTGTGACAACGGAAGTGATTTCATCTTTGCATCCGTACCAAGGTGCCATGTCAACACTGCTGTTGGCAGAATTATGCACCGCACCCACAATGTGCAAGCAACCTTCACTGTCAAGATACCAACCGTCGCCTGCTTTGAGATTACTGGCATTCTGCAATGTCACTTTACCCGTAATCTCTTTCAAAGCTTTTGCATTTGTATAGACTTTGTCATTCTCTGCATTGGTCCATGCAGATGAAAGAGTAATGAGTTGATCTGCCGTACCGGCAAGGATCTCGTGGTTGATGCCCAGCGTAGCAAGAGAAGAGCAGTTGTTGAACATATTACCCATGTCAGGAGATGCAGCAGCAGAAAAACCGCTGACATCAACGAAGACCAATTTTTTACAGTCAGAGAACATTGCGTACATGTTTTTTACGTGAGAGGTGTTGAAACCGGTAACATTGATAATAACTAAGCTTTTACAAGCCAAGAACATACGAAACATGCTTGTCACAGAAGAGGTATCAAGACCGCTGAGATCAACAGAGGTCAGACCTTTACACCACTCAAACATACAGTTCATATTTGTCAATTTGGAGGTATCAAGCCCTGTGAGGTTGACGGTTGTCAGCTTCGGGCAGTTCATAAACATACCGTACATCTTCGTTACCCGAGAGGTATCCAATCCTCTCAAATCAGCGGAAATCAAGTTCGGACAGTCGATGAACATACGGATGCAGTTATCGATCATGCACCTTTTTCTACTGCCACCGTCTCAATTCTATCCTTGTAGTCCTTCCACGGGGTGAGGTCACTTTCGTCGGAGGGATTTGTAACCGCACCCGCAAAGTGTATGCAACCTTTGCCATCTAGATACCATGTATAATTGCCCTTGCTGTCTTTTCCGCAAGCGATGATGGGAGTCAGCGAGATTGCATATCCGGTATGTTTTTTCAGCTCGTCTGCACTTTTATATATGTAACCGGTCGATGTCGACATCCATCCGCCAAAGTTTGGGTATCCGACGGCTGATATTCCGTTGAAGCATGCAAACATCTGTTCCGCCGTCTTTTCGATTACGCTCGGCTTTGTGATGACGTTTTTGAGTGCGTAGCAACCGGTAAAATTATGATAGCAGAGTTTTAGATGTGATACATCTAAACCACTAAGGTCAACGGTTTCCAACTTTGAGCAGCAGAAAAACATATATCCAAAATATTCCACCCGAGAGGTGTTTAGATTTTTTAGGTCAACGGAAACCAAGTTTTTGCATCCATCAAACAGGTATTTACAACTATTAATCGATGAGCCAGGCTCAGCAATTACTGATTTGATTTCTTCACGTTGTTCATACCACGGAATCAGGGTACTATCTCTATCCGATTCATCTTTATCAAGATGGATACCGCAGGGATTATACGCATCACCGGTAATGTGTAGACAACCGTCTACATCAATGTACCAACCGGTACCCTCAGCGGTAATACTGTTCTCCGCAAATGCCACAGTAGGTATCAGCGAGAGCATTAGTGCGATACAGAGAAGTGTACTTAGTATTCTCTTTCTCATTTTGTTTTCCTCCGTAAATACATTTTTAAAAAATACAATATATCCGAATATACGGACATTTGCAATAGATTTCACGAAAAAGCAAGTTTTCAAGACATAGTAAAGTTCTACTTCGAATGAGGCATTTTTGCGTTTTGGGCTATAACCACAAAAAAGAAAAGGAGCAGTCCATTTGGACTACTCCATATACTTTACATAAAAATGCCTTATTCACCCTTTGGAAAAACATTAGGTGATTTATTTAGAAACTTACGCTTTGTTGAGTTTCTTTTGAAGAGCTGACTTCTTTCTTGAAGCAGTGTTCTTGTGCATAAGGCCTTTTGCCTGAGCCATATCAACCTTTTTGATAGCAACTTTAATCTGATCTGCTTTGTTAGCATCGTTGTTCTCAACAGCAACAACTGCTTTCTTAATAACTGTTTTCAATTCCGAGTTGAGCGCTTTGTTACGAGCAGTTTTAGTAGCAATAACTCTAACTCTCTTTTTTGCCGATTTAATGTTAGGCATAATAAATCCTCCTATAAAATGCAATATTAGCAGCGTTTTAAACAAGTGACGGTTTAATAACACATAGTCTGTTATATATGATACCACTTTCAAAAGAAAAATGCAAGAACTTTTTTCATAAAATTATATTTTTTATTAAGGCTTAAAGCTGTGGTGATAAGTATGTCCCGGTTTGATGAGTCTTTTTTATATTAAGTTGACATGAAAAGTATTAAATGTTAAAATAAATAAAAACGCAAAAAGGAAGATTATAATGGCGATTGAAAAAGTAAGGGAATATATGAAACAGTTTGGCAGAGATAAAGATATATTGGAATTCGATGTGTCGTCTGCAACCGTTGAACTTGCCGCACAGGCAATCGGCTGTGAGGGTGCAAGAATTGCAAAAACATTGTCTTTTAAACTGCCTTATGATGAGGTTATACTGATTGTTGCGGCAGGAGATGCGAAAGTGAATAACTCAAAATATAAGCAGACTTTTGAAGCAAAAGCGAAAATGCTCCAATTTGACGAAGTGGAGCCACTTATTGGTCACGCAGTTGGAGGAGTATGCCCATTTGCAGTAAATGACGGTGTTAAAGTGTATCTTGACGAGTCGCTTCGCCGTTTTGATTATGTATACCCTGCTTGTGGAAGTGCCAATAGCGCAATAAAACTAACTATTCCCGAACTTGAACAACTGTCAAATATGGATAGTTGGGTTGATGTTTGCAAATTGCCCGAATAATTTTTGCACTATTGTAATTTTTTTCTTTACAATAGAGATAAAATATAGTAAAATAAAATAAAAGAATATGTTTAAAGGAGTAATAGAAATGGAACCCAAATACAAAAGAATTATGATAAAGTTGTCTGGTGAAGCACTTGCAGGTGAGCAAAAAACAGGACTTGATTTTGATACAGTAACAAAAATCTGTGAAAGCATTAAAAAGATTGTTGATTTGGGCGTCGAGGTTTCAATCGTAAACGGCGGTGGTAACTTCTGGCGTGGCAGATCGAGTGGAGATATGGACCGTACTCGTGCAGACCATATGGGTATGCTCGCAACTGTAATCAACTCTCTTGCAATTGCAGACGGTTTGGAGCAGTTGGGTGTTCCGGTTCGTGTTCAAACTGCAATCGCTATGCAACAGATTGCAGAGCCGTATATCCGTAACAAAGCAAATCGTCACCTTGAAAAGGGCAGAGTTGTTATTTTTGGCTGCGGAACAGGTAACCCGTTCTTCTCAACAGATACAGCCGCTGCATTGCGTGCCGCTGAAATTGATGCGGAAATCGTATTGAAAGCAACAAATGTTGACGGTGTATATGATAAAGACCCGAACAAGTTTGACGACGCAAAACGCTATGACGAACTCAATATGATTGATGTTTTGAGCAAAGGCTTGCAGGTAGTAGACTCAACAGCAGCTTCGCTTTGTAAAGATAATAATATTCCGCTTCTCGTATTCTCGCTTAAAGATCCTGACAATATGGTTAAAGCGGTACTTGGCGAAAACGTTGGAACAATAGTAAAATAACATTCAGAAAAGGGGATTTAATATGGATGAATTGATGACCAAATGCAAAGAAAAAATGGATAAAGCGGTTCACGCTTTGGACGAGGAATACAAATCCATTCGTGCAGGAAGAGCAAATCCTGCAATACTAAATAAAGTTCAGGTTGATTACTATGGAGTACCCACTCCAATTAACCAAATGGCAGCAGTATCTGTACCGGATGCTCGTACAATTCTTATTGCACCGTGGGATGCATCAACACTCAAAGAAATCGAAAAAGCAATCTTAGCTTCCGATGTTGGTATCACACCGAATAATGACGGCAAGTCAATTCGCTTGAACTTCCCGCCACTCACAGAGGAACGCAGAAAAGATATCGTTAAAGAAGTTAAAAAGTACGCAGAAGAGTGCAAAGTTTCTGTTCGTTCAATCAGACGTGACATTCTTGAAAAATACAAAGCACAAAAGAAGAATGGCGAAATCACAGAAGATGATTTGAAAACAAGTGAAAAGTCAGTTCAAGATGAAACTGATAAGTTCTGCAAAGAAGTTGATAAAATCTGTGCAGACAAAGAAAAGGAAATAATGGGACTTTAATCTGAATTATCTGTTCGGAGGTGTATTTTGCACCTCCGAACAGGTTTTTCTTGAAAAAAGGAGTTTTTAAATGGCGAAAAAGAGCAACCCCGAAATGGATATGAGCCGAATTCCGTGCCATATCGGAATAATAATGGACGGCAACGGAAGATGGGCAAAAAAACGCTTTTTGCCCCGAACGGCAGGACATACGCAAGGTGCGTCTGTGTTTAAATCGATAGCGAGATATTGTAATAAAATTGGTGTAAAGTATTTGACAGTATATGCGTTTTCAACTGAAAACTGGAAACGACCGCAAGACGAAGTAGATGCAATAATGAATTTGCTGCGTCGTTATTTGAAAGATTCAACCAATTTCAAAAGCGAAAATATCAAGTTGAAATTTGTCGGTGATCTAGAAGTGTTACCGCAAGATATTCGTGATTTAATCGACAATGCAGAGCATGAATCCGAAAATGCAACAGGACTTGTGTGCAACCTTGCAGTGAACTACGGTGGTAGGGATGAGGTTGTTCACGCAGTTAGAAAACTTGCAAAAAAAGTCAAAGATGGCGAACTTGATGCAGATGATATTTCCGAGCAGATGATTTCGGATAATTGCTATACAAACTATATGCCCGATCCCGACTTGATAATCAGACCGAGCGGAGAGTTCAGATTATCTAACTTTCTTTTGTGGCAGTCGGCATATAGTGAGTTTTGGTTTTCAAATGTTTTGTGGCCTGATTTCAAGCCGAAACATTTGGACGAGGCAATAATAGCGTATCAACAAAGAGACCGTCGCTTTGGCGGAGTATAATTGAGGTAGATTTTATGAAACAGAGAATAATATCAGGTGTAGTCGGTGGGGGACTTACCATACTTGCGTTAGTATTTCACAGCACAGTATTTTTCAATATTTTTGTGGCAGTTGTAAGTGTAATTGCCGTATACGAGGCAATGCATTCAACTCGTATGGTAAGAAACAACGCACTTTTTGCAGCAGCACTCGTTTATGATGCGATAGCAATGTTCTTCCCACTTATGGACTTGAACATAAGTGTGCTTTTGTCAATCGTTTATGTTTTGGCAATTATGTGTATAGGTCTTAAATTTAATCGCACAATCGCAGTAAAAGAAATTTCGTTTGTGGTAATGCTTGCGGTAGTTGTAACACTTCCGTTTATGATAGTTGCCGCATTCGGCAGAGCAACTGATGGTGTACTTGCTTTGCTTATCACTTTTGGTGGTGCATGGTTTTGTGACATCGGTGCATATTTTGTTGGAAGTTTCTTCGGCTCACATAAAATTGCACCTGTAATCAGCCCTAAAAAGACCTATGAAGGTGCAGTAGGTGGAATACTCGCTAATGTGATTTTGTTCATAATTCTCGGCGCAATTTGGGGTGGTGCCGTACTTGAAAATGGTGAATCACTCAACTGGATATTGCTTATTTTCCTTGCAGTTGTAACATCATTCACAGGTATGCTCGGCGACCTTTCATTCTCGTTTATCAAAAGAAAATGCGGTATAAAAGACTATGGCAACTTAATCCCTGGCCATGGTGGAGCACTCGACCGCTTTGACTCTATTATCGCAACAGCACCCGTAGTATGCGCTTTGTTGCAAATCTTCCCGATAGTTATAAGGATGGTATAAAAATGAAACTTTCAATTTTAGGTTCAACAGGTTCAATCGGCACACAGAGCCTTGATGTTGCACGACTTTATCCCGAAATCGAAATCGAGGCATTAACAACAAACCGCCGTATTGATGTTTTAGAGTCGCAAATTCGTGAGTTTAAGCCAAAGTTGGCAGTTGTAACAAGCGAAGATATGGCTCGTGACTTAAAAGTAAAAGTGGCGGATACCAACACAAGAGTACTCGCAGGTAGAAAATCGCTGATAGAAGCGGCAACACTTGACACAGCAGATACAGTACTCAACTCACTTGTTGGAATGGTCGGACTTGATCCGACCTTTCACGCTATAAAGGCAGGTAAAAAAATAGCACTTGCGAATAAAGAAACACTTGTCGTAGGTGGCGAACTCATAATGCGCACAGCAAAGGAAAACGGCATTGAAATAAAGCCTGTGGATTCCGAACATAGTGCAATATATCAGTCGCTTATGGGCAATGATAAGTCTGGGGTAAAACGACTTGTGTTGACCGCATCAGGCGGTCCGTTCTTTGGAAAAAGTCGTGATGAGTTACAGTCAGTAACCGCAGCGGATGCTTTGAAACACCCTAATTGGGATATGGGACAAAAAATAACAATCGACTCTGCTACAATGATGAACAAGGGATTTGAAGTTATCGAAGCAGTCCATCTTTTTGGTGTTCCTGCCGATAGAGTGGATGTTGTTGTGCATAGAGAAAGCATAATCCATTCAATGGTGGAGTATGTTGATAACTCAGTAATCGCTCAACTTGGTGTACCCGATATGCGTATTCCAATTCAGTTTGCGTTGACGGATCCTGCTCGTTTCGAGTCGCCTGTAAGCCAACTTAATCTTGCAAAAATCGGCAATTTGTCGTTCTATGAACCCGACTTGGATACATTCGGATGTCTCAGAATTTGCCGAGATGCAATAGCACTTTCAGGTATCACTCCTTGCGCTGTAAACGGTGCGAATGAAAGAGCAGTTGACTTATTTTTGCATGGTAAAATCGGCTTTTTGCAGATTGAAGAAATCGCACAAAAGGCATACGATAAGTTTAGGGGAGAATATAATTGCATAGAAGACTTGCTCGAATGTGATAAAGAAGCACGCAGAATGGTAGACGAGCAATACGGAGTTGATTAAAATCGAATTTTGGAATACCTTGTGGCCGATAATAGTTGCAATAATCGTGTTTGGAATTATAATATTCATTCACGAATTTGGCCATTTCATTTTTGCAAAACTGTTTAAAATCAGAGTAAACGAGTTTGCAATAGGCTTCGGACCGGCACTTTTCAAGTTCAAAAAAGGCGAAACGCAGTATGCACTTCGTGTTTTGCCACTTGGTGGATTTTGTGCAATGGAAGGTGAAGACGGCGAAAGTGATGACGAACACGCTTTTTCAAAAGCAAAGGTATGGCAGAGAATAATTGTCTGTGCCGCAGGTGCAGTGTTTAATATAATTCTCGGATTTTTTCTGCTTCTTGCAATTGTCGGATTGCAGTCTGACCGACTTGCTTCAACAACTATCTCAAAGTTTGATGATAATGCGGTTTCGTGTAAATATGGTTTGCAAGTTGGCGATACAATAACGAAAATTGACGGGAGATATATCTTCTCATCCGATGATTTGTCGTATATGCTTTCATTGACTGATGACGGAGTTATTGATATGCAGGTTGAGCGAAAAGGTAAAACTGTTGAACTCAAAGACATTCACTTTAATACAGTAGACTTCCAAAATCATACAATGATAGAACGAGATTTTTATGTCTATCCGATAGAATCGGGCTTTTTCGGTGTCATAAAAGAAGCGGCAGGTAGAACATTGTCGCTTGGCAGATATATTTTTATGACACTTGCCGACTTGCTAACAGGCAGACTCGGTTTTAGAGATATGTCGGGCCCTGTTGGCATTACAAATGTAATGTCGAAAGCGGTGTCAAGTGTTGCTACAAATGGTATGGACGGCTTTATCGGTCTAATGCGAATACTTGCACTTATAACGATAAATCTCGGTGTTTTCAATCTCTTGCCAATCCCTGCACTTGACGGAAGCAGAATAATGTTTCTCATAATAGAAGGTGTACGCAGAAAACCAATTCCACCGAAAAAAGAAGGAATGGTTCACGCAGTAGGAATGGCGATTTTACTTGCATTTATGGCAGTAATCATCGTCAAAGACGTATGGAGTTTGTTCTAAATTGAAAGGATAATACAATGGCAGACTATACAAAAAAAGTTAAAATAGGTAATATAACAATCGGTGGCGGCAGCCCGATTGCAATACAGTCAATGCTCAATGTTAGAGCAGATGATGTTGAGGGAAGTGTGAAACAAGCGAAAGCGTTGCAACAGGCAGGATGCGAAATAATTCGTGCCGCAGTCCCGACAGTCGGCGATGCAAAGCTTATATACGCACTCAAATGTGCAGTTGATATGCCCGTTGTCGCAGATATTCATTTTGACTATAAAATAGCACTTGCAGCGATTGACGCAGGTGTTGATAAAATTCGCATAAACCCAGGCAATATTGGCTCTGATGACCGAGTTAAAGCAGTTGCCGATAAGTGCCGTGAAAAGGGTGTTCCGATAAGAGTTGGTGTAAATTCAGGTTCGGTTGAAAAATCAATTTTGGCAAAATACGGCACAGTAACCGCTGACGCACTTGTGGACTCTGCAATGTACCACGCAAAATTGCTCGAAAAGTTTGATTTTGATGATATAGTTTTGTCGATGAAAGCGTCTGACGTTCAACTTATGAATGACGCATACAAAAAGGCATCAACATTAACAAAATATCCGTTGCATCTTGGTGTAACCGAGGCAGGAACCGAACGAATGGGACTTATCAAGTCTGCGGCAGGAATTGGCGGATTGTTGCTCAACGGAATTGGCGATACAATTCGAGTGTCGCTAACAGATGAACCTGTTAAAGAAATATCTGCCGCAAGAGATATTTTGAAAGCAATCGGACTTCGTAAAACGGGTGCAAATATCGTGTGTTGTCCGACTTGTGGTAGAACAAAAATCGACCTTATATCACTCGCTCATAGAGTGGAAGACGAACTTCAAAATTACAACGGCAAGCCGATAACAGTAGCAGTAATGGGCTGTGCCGTAAACGGACCGGGAGAGGCAAGAGAGGCTGATTTCGGTGTTGCCGGTGGTGATGGCGAAGGCATAGTATTTAGAAAAGGCGAAATAATTCGCAAAGTACCGGAAACAAAACTTTTTGATGAACTTATGAAAGAAATTAACGAATTTAACGGAAAGGAATAACGAAAATTGAAAACGTTCTTTCAACTTTTTGAAAGTTATCTTACCGATAAAAATGGTTTGGAAAATTATTTTGGATTGCCCGTTCGCAGTTGTAAAATAAATCGAAAATCCAAGCTTATGATAATAAGTATGATAAGCCAAAAGTTTGTTCCTTTTGATGAAATCGAAATGATAGAAAAGGAAATAAGCCGTGAATTTGGACTTAATTGTACACGTGTTGAATTTATCTATGAAAATCTGCCGTTTTCTGCGGAATATGCATCAGATATTTTCAAATTGCTCCGTCGTGACCACGCAAAATTAAATGGATTTTTGACAGGTGCAACAGTACAATTTGATAATAATAACTTGAATATCAATTTAAAAAACGGCGGACTTCCTGTTATGAAAGAAGTCGGTGTAGATAAACTGATAAGAGACTACATAAACGGTCATTTTCAGATGCTTATCTCAATATCATTTGATGGTGCAACAACTACAACAGATGAAATGTTCGCCGAGTCGGTAGCGAATATTGAAACGTATGTTCCAACACCGACAACACCACCTCCAACTCGTGGTTCGGCAAGTTATTCTCCTGCTCCACCACAACAAAAGCCAAAGCCGGCACGCTCTTATTCATCATCGTCATCGGTGAAAGTTAACGGAGAAAGTGTTGCAGGTAAGTCTGCCGAGCAACTTGGATATTATCCCGATTCTGCTCAAATTGTTTTCGGCTCTGCAATCCATACCGTTTCAACACCAATCGGTGAAGTTTCTCCCGAAGACGGAGCAGCCGTAATTTTCGGTAAAATATTCAAAACAGATTTCTTCAAAACTCGCTCAGGTAATCGCTATATCATAACAATGTACATAACCGATTACACAGGCTCGTACATACTCAAAATGTTTGCAACAGAGCGAGAATTTGAGTCACTTGATAAAGAAGTGCTATCCGTAAAAGGTGGCGTTCACGCAGTAATAAAAGGCGAAATAACACTTGATACTTATGAAAACGAGTATGTTATGAAACCTGTCGCACTTATGACGGTAAAGCCGTACGAAGTAACCGATACGAGTGAAGATAAGCGTGTTGAGCTTCATATGCACACAATTATGTCATCAAAAGACGGAATAGCAACCGCCGAAGACCTAATAAATACCGCTTTCAAATGGGGACATAAAGCCATTGCCGTAACTGACCACGGTGTTGTTCAAGCATTCCCAAATGCAATGAATGCAGTTGAAGCAATACGTCGTGGCGGTGGAGAATTTAAGGTAATCTACGGCACAGAAGCATATTTTGTAAATGACTATGTTGATGCTGTGACCGGCGAAAGCAATCTTCCTCTAAACTCAGAA
>CADBMQ010000078.1 GCA_902795765.1 Oscillospiraceae bacterium
AAATTCAGTGTTCCAAAATAGCAAAATCAACGCACTCATAAAGAACAATGTATTAAGTAATGGTGCAACTATACCACCGACGAAATTTGCTACAAGCGGTTTTGAACATTTGCTTCTGAGTCCCTTGAAAATAAGTCCTGTGAGCCAACCCATAAGTATTCTTGGGACAAGACACACAATGGCAGTAAAAATCGGATTGATACCGAGAAGTGCTGCACCAAATGCACTAAATCCAAAGCATTGTATGAAACTTGTCATACCAAATGCAAATCCGAGAAATGCACCGACAGCAGGTCCTGCAATCATTGCACCGAGTGCGACGGGGATTGTGGTGAATGTAATTTCAATTACTCCGACTTTCAAATAGCCGAGCGGAGTGAATGACATTACGATGATGATCGCCGTAAAAATCGCCGTCAATGTGAGTTTGAATGTGTTTACTTTTTTCATAAATATCTTTCCTTTCACTGCTGTTCCGCAAAAACGGATACAGCGTTAAAAAATTACCGAAATTATTTATTTAGTCTGTATATTTTTTTCAGACCGTCAAGCAAAAGTGTTTCGTCAATAACAATATCTTTTTCACAATGTTCAATTATGGTTTTACTCAAACCACCTGTCGCAACAACACTACATTCTTCGCCAATAGTGTTTTCAAAGCGACTAATCATACCGTCAATCATTGCAGAAGTTCCAAAAATAAGACCGGATTTCATCGAATCAACTGTATTCGTGCCTATCGGACTTTTGGGAGCATCTATTGAAATTTTGGGTAACATTGATGTTCTTGATGATAATGCGTCAAGAGTTAAATTAACACCCGCACAAATTGCACCACCCAAAAAGTTTCCCTTTTTGTCTACTGCGAAAATTGTTGTTGCGGTGCCTAAATCAAGAATGATACACGGAAGTGGGTATTTGTCAACTGCACCAACCGCACCTGCAACCAAATCTGCACCAAGTTGAGCCGGATTATCAATTACGATATTCAAGCCTGTTTTTATTCCCGGACCAACACAAATCGGTGCTTTACCAATAATCATTTTTACCGCATGAATCAAAGCATTATTTACAGTTGGAACAACAGAACAAATTATGCAATCTTGAATTTTATCACTATCACACTTGTATAATTGCAAAATATTATATAAGTCAACTGCATATTGATCGCCTGTCTTGTTTATATCGGTCGAGCATCTTGCGGTAAAACTTAATTTATCTTCTTCATAGCAACCTATTGTAACATTAGAGTTGCCAATATCAATTACTAAAAGCATATTAACCTCTTAAACAAACAAATTCAAATTTTCATCGTATATTTTATCACGAATTACATCAGTAATATCAAACTCAATTCCCGATTTTTCTGCTGAATCAAAAATTATGGTCGGATTGATGTTTTCAATATTACCGGCAGGCAAACACAAATAAACTTTTGCGCCTGTTTCCGTCTTTTCAATCGAAAATTGTTTAATTTTACCCTTTACATTAAAAGTTTTGACTTCCTTTTTCTTGGTAGTCTTTTCAACAATAATTTCATCGCCGTTTAAAAATTCAGATAACTTATTGTAGTTTTCATCATCACACTCAACATAAACTTCAAAATCAGCAAAACAAATAATCTTTGGTTTTGTTGTCGGTTCGTAAACTTTAACTGCGACAATATCAGGCGGAAGAGCTGATTTGAGTCTCTCGAAAATCTCTTCATACGATAAATCTAAATCAGTCACACGAAAATCCATCACATCATATCTGCTTTCAAAACCGAGCGATAACGGCAAAGCAAATGTGATAAATGCATGAGGATTAAAGCCTTCGGTGAACCAAATCGGCAAGCCTGAACGCTTTAAGACACGAATCATAAGACGATTTAAGTCAAGGTGAGAAATAAACTTTGATCTGCCTGTTTTTTTATAGATGAGTCTAACGTTTTTCAAAGCATTTTCCTCCACACAACAATTTGTTTGCGCCACAACCTGCACATTGTTGACGACAGTTTGGTGTTACGGATGCTTCTTTTGCCTTATCATTTTCACGCATAAGAAAAGATTTGGTGACACCAAAATCGAGATGATCCCAAGGCATTACTTCATCATAAGAGCGCTCACGATTTGCGTAAAATTCCATATTAAGTCCTGCTTCGTCAAAACAATCTTTCCACATCTCTATGTCGAAAAAGTCGCCCCAACTATCAAAACGGCTACCCTTTTTAAATGCCTTGTATATTATTTTTGACAAACGTCTATCGCCACGAGCGAATACCGCCTCTAAAAGTGATGTATCACTATCGTGCCAACTAACTCTAATTTTACGGGTAGTAAGAGACTCAACAAGGTGTTTTTGCTTATCACGAACTGTCTGCAACTTATCTTGTGCCATCCATTGAAAAGGTGTATGCGGTTTTGGAACAAATGTTGCAAGACTTATTGAAACTTGAACACCTTTACCCTTCGGTCGATCTTCGAGATGATAAAATTCATCAACGATTTTTTGACCCAACTGACCGATCGCTTCGATATCTTCAAGAGTTTCAGTCGGAAGTCCGAGCATAAAATAAAGTTTTACAGAACAATGTCCACCTGCAAAAGCGGTTCGACAGGTTTTGAGAATAGTTTCTTCATCAAGATTTTTATTAATTACATCACGCATTCTTTGGCTGCCTGCCTCGGGTGCGAATGTTAGTCCCGACTTACGAACTTTCGAGATTTTTTCAAGCAATTCAGGAGAAAAACTATCAATTCGTAAAGACGGAAGCGAAATGTTAACTTTGTCTTTTTCGGTCCAATCGAGCATATCATTTAAAAGAGGTTCAATTTCGCTATAATCACTCGTAGAAAGTGATGCTAACGAAACCTCTTCATAACCTGTTGTATCGCACAAGCATTTTGCTTGATTTGAAACAGTCGAATGCGATTTTTCACGAACAGGTCTATAAATCATACCTGCCTGGCAAAATCTACAACCTCGAATACATCCACGAAAAACCTCTTGAACTGCTCTATCATGAACAGTTTGAATATACGGAACAACAAAATTTTCCGGATAAAATGCATTATCCATATCTTCAACAATCGCTTTTGTTATCGGATAAGGCACATCTGCATTTGGCTTAATTTCCTTTACAGTTCCATCATCATTGTATGAAACATCATAAAGCGAAGGTACATATACACCCTTGATTTTAGACGCCTTTAAGAGAAACTCTTCTTTTGTGTCGCCATTTAATTTGCTTTCTCTGTAAAGAGTTAAAAACTCAACCATCTGCTCTTCGCCTTCGCCAAGAAAAGCAACATCAACGAAGTCAGCAATCGGTTCTGCATTACAAGTACAAGGTCCGCCAACAACGACAAGATTTTTCAATGAATGACGATCTTTGGAATAAAGTGGAATTCCGGACATATCAAGCATATTGAGCATATTTGTATAACAAAGCTCATATTGTAAAGTAAAGCCGATGACATCAAACTCATTAATATCATCAAGGCTTTCAAGTGCAAAAGTACCAACACCCTGCTCCAACATATTCTTTTCCATATCAACCCAAGGAGCAAACACACGTTCACACCAAGCCCATTCAAGATTGTTGATAAGAGAATACAAAATCTTCATTCCAAGATGTGACATACCTATTTCGTATGTATCCGGAAAGCAAAATGCAAATCTGACATCAATTTGCGACTTATCTTTTATTATACTGTTAAGTTCTCCACCGGTATATCTGCCCGGCTTTTGAACACCTTTTAAAAGTTGTGTTAATTGTTTTTCGTTCATAAATGAATTCCTTTTTATTTAATAACGCTTATATTTTACTATAAAATCATTGATTTTGCAATATTTTTATAGATTATTTTTCATAAAAAATCATTTTATAAAGTATATATGTAATATACGAAAGGTGTGAAAATGAAAATGGACTTGCCTTTGTGGATTTTTGACTCAAAAATCGGCTGTGTTTTAGAGAAAATTTGCTTATCGAACAATATTTTAGAAGTTCGATTAAGATTAAATAAACCAATTTGTATTTTGACAGACAAAGGAAAATATTTTATGTCTTCCGATGGTAGTTTGTCAGTTTTCCCTATTAGTACAAGCATTATATGTCAAAAATCTACTATCCAAAATGTCGTTATGAATGCTTGTGACAACTCTGTTTATGCAAAACAAAACCAGATAAATCACGGATTTATTACCATTCGTGGCGGACACAGAATTGGTCTGTGTGGACGAGCAGTTTATACAAATGGTATAATTTCAAATATAACAGATATATATGGACTCAATGTTAGATTTGCCCGTAATGTTAAGGGTATGGCGAATAAACTACGGCAAAAATACATCGAAAATGGCATTGCAAACACTCTTATTGTCGGTTC
>CADBMQ010000079.1 GCA_902795765.1 Oscillospiraceae bacterium
AACGCTTGACATAACTCGCAAATTGTTGTATAATATGCTTGACTAAAAGTGTATTTCAGAGGAATTATAATTTTTTATTGTAAGAATGGGGAAAAGGGATGTATAATAGAGTAATCAAAAGAGGCATAGGCTGTTTTATTTCAGCGATTGCATTGCTCGTCTTGGCAGTACCTATGTTGATAGTTGCGCTTCTTGTTATAATAGACTCTCCCGGTCCTGCGCTTTTTAAACAAAAGCGTATAGGCAAGGACGGAAAGGTGTATAATATATTAAAATTCCGCAGTATGTGCCAAGGTGCAGAAAATCAGGGAAGCGGTGTTTACTCGGGCAAAGGTGATATGCGAGTAACGAGAGTTGGCAAAATAATTCGTGCAACAAGTATTGATGAATTACCCCAGTTAATCAATATTCTTAAAGGCGATATGGCTCTCATCGGTCCTCGTCCTCCTCTTACATACCACCCGTGGGAGTATTCCGAGTATACAGACGAGCAAAAGCGTATGTTTGAAGTAAGACCGGGTATCACAGGCTGGGCACAGGTAAATGGCAGAAAGAATAACGAGTGGAATCACCGAATTGAGCTTAATGTTTGGTATGTTGACCATGTGTCGTTGTGGCTTGATATTAAAATATTTTTTATGACAATCTTCAAAGTATTGGCTAATAAAGATAACGAGAATGTAGGAGAAACAGTTGAAAAATAACTGTTAAGGCTCTTAAATTTTAAAAGGGGAAAATCTTGTGGCTTTAAAATTGATGTATATAACAAACCAGCCGGAAATCGCACAGATAGCTCAGTCAGCTGGCGTAGATAGAATTTTTGTTGATATGGAATACATCGGCAAGTCGGATAGACAAGGCGGAATGGATACCGTTCAAAGTCGTCATACCGTAGAAGATGTAAAGCGAATTAGAGAAGTAGCAACAAAGTCGGAAGTTTTGGTGCGTGTCAATCCAATCCATGACGCAACGGCAGATTTTTGCTCAACAGAACAGGAAATAGATGAAGTAATAGCCGCAGGTGCAGATGTTGTTATGTTGCCGTTTTTCAAAACAGCAGCAGAAGTAGCACGTTTTGTAAAAGCAATTAACGGCAGAGTAAGATCGATGATTTTGGTAGAAACCCCCGAATCAGTTGCCAAAATAGATGAGATACTCGAAGTAAAGGGAATTGATGAAGTGTTTATCGGACTTAACGATTTAAGTCTTGGATATGGAATGGCATTTATGTTTGAACTTCTGACAAACGGAACAGTTGAAAAGTTGTGTGAAAAGTTCAGAAGAAAACATATACCTTACGGATTTGGTGGAATCGCATCACTTGGAAGAGGCGTACTTCCGTCAGAATATATTATTAGAGAGCATTATCGTCTTGGCTCAACCTGCTCGATACTTTCCCGCAGTTTCTGCAATGTAAATATAATAGACGATATTGACGTAATAAAAAGCATCTTTAAAAATGGAATGAGCGAGATTCGTGAGTTGGAATTGAAATGTACGCTCGAACTCAAAATGGGCGACGACTACTACTTTATTCATAATAAAGAGGTTGTCGATGAAAAGGTACATGAGATTTCCGAAAAAATTCAGGAGTCAAACAATTAAACAGGAGGCGATGTAATGCACTTACTGATAACAGGCGCTTGGCAAAACTATGCCGAGTATGCCGAGAAGATAAAACAGTTGGGGCATAATGTCGCCTTTATGCAGTTTGAAAAGGACGAATTGCCTTGCGACCCTAAGTGGGTTGAAGGCATAATCGGCAACGGATTTTTTCTTCATCATAATATCGAGGAATTTCCAAACCTGTCCTATATTCAGTTAACAAGTGCTGGGCTTGACCGTGTCCCGATGGATTATGTACAATCGCACAGCATTAAGATATATAACGCACGGGGTGTGTATAGCGTCCCGATGGCAGAACTTGCAATAAGCGGTGTTTTGCAGCTTTTAAAGCAGACAAAGTTTTTCAATAAAACCCAACAAAATCACGAGTGGGAAAAACGCCGTGACTTGCGAGAGCTTTGCGGACAAACAGTGTGCGTAGTCGGTTGCGGTAGTGTCGGAACCGAATGTGCAAAGCGATTTAAAGCGTTCGGTTGCGAGGTAATTGGTGTTGACCTTTTTGATGTGACCGACAAAACCTATGACGAAACATATAATATCAGCGATTTGTCGAAAGCATTGCCCGAAACCGATGTGCTTGTCTTGACCTTGCCGTTGACCGAGCAAACAAAGGGCATAATCAACGCAGAAAGATTTGCAGAACTCAAAGATAACTCAATAGTTGTTAATATTGCAAGAGGTGCGGTTGTAGAAACAAGCGCATTGATAAATTCGCTCAAAACAAAACTTTTCGGAGCGGTGTTAGACGTGTTCGAAACCGAACCGCTTGACGAAAACAGCGAGTTGTGGGATATGGAAAATGTGATTTTGACACCGCACAACAGTTTTGTGAGTGATGGCAACGCAAAACGTCTTGCCGATGTGATACTCGGTAATTTGAAAGAAAATTAAGATAGGGAAATTAGGTAGAAGTTTATGAAAGTATTGTTCGTTGCGACAGTTCGCAGTCATATAGGACAATTTCATATGCCGTTCATTCATGCTTTGAAAGAACAAGGCTGGCAGGTAGATGTTGCTTGTAAAGATAATTCAGCAGATAAAAAAGGCTTGGATTTAAGCGCAGTTGATAATATGTACGAAGTTCCGTTCGAACGCAGTCCGTTCAAAAAGCAGAACATCGCAGCATATAAAGCGCTAAAAAAAGTAATCGACAATGGTAATTATGATATAATCCATTGCCACACACCAATGGGAGCAACTCTCACAAGATTAGCCGCAAAATCGGCACGAAAAAAAGGTGCAAAAGTCATCTACACCGTTCACGGATTTCATTTTTACAACGGTGCATCAAAGAAAAATTGGTTGATGTTCTATCCCGTTGAAAAAATGCTCGCCCGTGATACAGACGTGCTTATCACAATAAATAAAGAGGACTACGATCTTGCAACAAGCAAAAAGTTCAATGTCGGTGAAATAGTTGAAGTAAACGGCGTTGGCGTAGATTTGTCAAAGTTCTCACTCGCAACAGATGAGCAAAAGGCAGAAATGCGTAAAGAACTCGGCTATAAGCCCGAAGATTTCATTATGCTCTATGCCGCAGACTTGTCAGTTCGCAAAAATCAGCCGATGATTTTCAATGCAATCGCAAAAATTAAAGATAAAGTTCCGAATTTGAAATTATGGTTGCCGGGTCAACCGATTTTGAAAGCGGAATACGAACAACAATGCAAGGAACTCGGTATATACGATAAGGTAGAAATTATGGGCTATCGTCGTGATATCGAAAAACTTCTTGCCGCTTGTGACTGCGTAATTTCATCGAGCCGTCAGGAAGGCTTGCCGATAAATCTAATTGAAGCATCGGCTCGTGGTAAATACATAATTTCGACAGATGTTCGTGGCAACGCAGATGTAGTAACTCAAAGTGGCTATGGCGAGCTTGTAAAACTCAATGACTATGATGCAATGGCAGACGCTATTTTGAAAGCATATAAAAACGGTTGCCCGACAAATTCAAATGTCGACGCAATCAATGTTTATGACGAAAAAGAAATCGTCAAAAAAATGTTTGAAGTATATAACAAAGCATTAAATTCGTAAAAAGTGGAGGGAACAAAAGTGAAATATTCGGTAGTAGTGCCTGTTTATAACGCAGAGAATACACTACGCAGATGTGTAGATAGCATAATGAACCAAAACTTCACGGATATGCAGCTTATTTTGATAAATGATGGTTCCCCTGATAATAGTGGAAAAATTTGCGAAGAATATGCGAAAAAGTATGATAACGTTCTATATATCGAGCAGGAAAACAGCGGAGTTTCCGCAACTCGTAATAAAGGAATGGACATAGCCGAAGGCGAGTATATTCTTTTTGTCGATAGTGATGACTATGTGTCGGATGACTATTTCGAAGTGATTGATAATGCAGTTTCAGCCCACAATCCCGATGTTTTCATATTCTCAATGGCATATACAGATGGCAATCGTGAAAAAATCTGCCCGAAAATCTACTCGACAGATAAAATAACAACAGCAAATAAGTTTTATGAACTTTCAAATAATAGTATGATGAACTCGATGCTCAATAAAGTGTATCGCAGAAGCATAATCGAGGAAAACAAAATTCGTTTAAATCCGAATTTGCCGATAGGCGAAGATGTGGTTTATGCATATACATATTCATTGTATGTCACAGTGCTTGAAACAACTGATAAATGCTTGTACATAGTTGATGAAGACAATACTGATTCACTTTCAAGAAAAAGACGTGACAGTTTGGCAGACAGTATGTATGAGTTGAATGTTGATATGTGCAATGCGCTTGATAAAGCACCGTTGGATAAAAAGGTTCGCAAAATCTATGCCCAAACAGTAATCAGAGGTGTGTATTTCGGTGCATATTCGTCTTGCAGAGAACTTTTGAAGTATGATTATACTGCGAAACAACGCAGAAAGAAGATTAGAGAAATTTGCAAACGCTTTTGTTCAAGAGGCTTGAAACCCGATTGCTTGAGAACTTGGATAATAGCACTTCCGGTAAGACTAAAAAGCGGTTTTATAATTGACTTTATGATAAAACATAGGTAAGGTAGAAAAGATGGGTAAAATTAAAGTATTGATATTAACAGGAACAATGAATGTTGGTGGAATTGAAAATCAGTTAATGCATTTACTTAGAAAATCAGACAAGGAAAAATTTCAAATTGATTTCACTACAACTATTGATAATCCTTTTTATAAAGATGAGATAGAATCACTTGGTTCAAAATGTATTCGCTTACCTAAAACAGAAGGATTACATTTTTTGAAGTATTGCAAAGCTTTGTATCGTGTCATTAAAGAAAACAACTATGATATTGTTCATTCACACGAATTGTTTCATAGTGGAATGGTTTTGCTCACAGCAAAGCTAGCAGGAGTAAAGTGTAGAGTTGTTCATGCACATAACTGGTGCGACGGCAATAATTTAAATGAAAAAAGAAGCCTTAAAAGAAGATATTATAATTCTTTTATGAGATGTTTGATAAGACATAACGCTACCGAATTTGTGGCTTGCTCAACATTAGCTGGAAAATTTTTATATGGCGAAAATATTGTTAATAAGCCAAATTATCATCTTGTTTTTAATTCAGTAGATACAGGAAAATTTCTTGATAAATATGATGAAGTTCCAACCGGAGAATTTTGTGAAGAAAATAAAAAAAATGTTATTCAAGTAGGAAGATTTTCCGAAGTAAAGAATCAGTTATTTACAGTTGAAATAGCAAAAATTTTTAAGCAAAGAGGCTCTAATATTCGTATTTTATGTGTCGGTAATGATGGCAATGATTATGAGAATAGAGTTAGAGAAAAAATAAAGCAGGAAAAAGTAGAAGATAATATTCTTTTATTGGGCGTGCGTAAAGATATAGATGATTTAATGAGAAAATCAGCAGTATTTCTTTTACCATCGCAATATGAAGGAATGCCACTTGTATTGATTGAAGCACAAACTTCAGGAATTCAATGTATAGTTGCAGATACCTTTTCACACGAGGTAGACTTTGGTATAGATACAGTTCATTGGTTGCCTATAACTGAAAGTGCAGAATATTGGGCAAATGAAATTGAAAAGTATGTCAATGTTGAGCATGCGGAAAAGCAAGATGTCGTAGACGCTGTAAAAAAATATGGATTTGATTCAAATGAGTTTGCGAATAAGATATGTGATTTATATAAAAAATCTGTAAAAGAGTGATTAAATGATAAAAATACTATTTGTGATTGAAAATTTGTCTGATGGCGGAGCAGAAATGGTACTTCGAAATTTAGTAAATAATATGAATCAGTCTGAATTTGATATTACTGTAATGACAACATTTCCTGTTGATTCAAAAAAGTATCTTGCCGAAGGAATAAAATTTAAATCGCTTTATAAAAAATATAGTAAATTTAATTATACAAAATATAGAGTAGAGTCTGCATTGGGAATA
>CADBMQ010000080.1 GCA_902795765.1 Oscillospiraceae bacterium
AACGGCGTGATGTAATAATTGTTGCGTCTGTTTCTTGTATTTACTCACTTGGTGCACCTATTGACTATAAAAATATGGTTATTTCGCTTCGCCCCGGAATGCGAATCGAACGTGATGTGTTAATTAGACGACTTGTGGAGTTGCAATATGAGAGAAACGATATGAACTTTGTTCGTAATAAGTTTCGAGTTCGTGGAGATATTGTTGAAATCTTTCCTGCAAGTAATAGCGAAAATGCAATTCGTGTTGAGTTTTTTGATGATGAAATTGATAGAATAAGTGAAATTCACGTTTTAACAGGAGATACTATAAATACATTGTCGCATATAGCAATCTATCCTGCATCGCATTATATCGTTCCTCGTGAAAAGATGATTGACGCTGTGCACGAAATTGAGCGTGAAATGGAAGAAAGAGTTAAATATTTCATCGAGCACGATCAACTCATTGAAGCACAAAGAATAAGACAACGAACAGAATACGATATGGAAATGCTGCTTGAAATCGGTATGTGCAAGGGCATAGAAAACTATTCTCGTGTTTTGTCAGGTCGTCCTGCTGGTAGTACACCATATACTCTGCTTGATTATTTTCCGGAGGATTGGCTTTTGATGGTTGACGAGTCGCATGTTACCTTGCCACAGGTTAGGGGTATGTTTGGCGGAGATAGAGCGAGAAAAACCAATCTTATTGATTTTGGTTTCCGTTTGCCATCGGCATACGATAACAGACCACTCAATTTTGATGAATTTTATAATCACATAAATCAAGCTTTATTTGTTAGCGCAACTCCGGGTACGATTGAAAAAGAAAAAGCAGGAATAACCGCAGAGCAGATTATTCGTCCGACAGGTCTTTTGGATCCTGAGGTTATCGTTAAGCCAACAGATGGACAGATAGATGACCTTGTTGGCTTGATTAACGAGCGAACTGCCAAAAAAGAAAGAGTTTTGGTTACTACACTTACAAAAAAGATGGCAGAAGACTTGACCGAGTATCTAACGGGACTTAGCATAAAAGTTAGATATATGCATCACGATATCGACACAATGGAGCGTATGCAGATTATTCGTGATTTGCGACTTGGCGAGTTTGATGTTTTAGTCGGCATTAACCTTTTACGAGAGGGGCTTGATATTCCCGAAGTATCCCTTGTTGCTATACTTGATGCCGATAAAGAAGGCTTTTTGCGTTCGGAAACTTCGCTTGTGCAAACAATAGGAAGAGCGGCGCGAAATGCAAACGGACAGGTTGTTATGTATGCAGATTCAGTAACTGATTCGATGGAACGTGCTATAAGCGAAACCGAACGACGCAGAACAATTCAGCAAAAATATAATAAGGAACACGGAATTGTTCCTAAAACGATTATTAAAGAGATTCGTGACGTTTTGGAAATTTCTTCAAAAGCAGAAAAAGAAGAAAAACTTTCAAAAAAACAGCGTGAAAACCTCATTAAAACTCTCACAAAAGAAATGCAAACTGCGGCGCGTATGTTAGAGTTCGAACACGCAGCATATTTGCGAGATAGAATAAATAAACTTCGTGAAAAAGATTAAAGAAAGGTCTTTATAATGAGTAAAGATAAGATTGAAATCAGAGGAGCAAGGGCAAATAATCTTAAAAATATAGATGTTGATATTCCGAGAGATAAGCTTGTTGTATTAACAGGTCTTTCAGGTTCGGGTAAGTCTTCACTTGCTTTTGACACACTTTATGCCGAAGGACAAAGACGCTATGTCGAGTCGCTTTCATCGTATGCGAGAATGTTTCTCGGTCAAATGGAGAAACCTGATGTTGATAGTATAGATGGACTTTCTCCTGCAATCTCGATTGATCAAAAAACAACATCAAAAAATCCTCGTTCAACTGTTGGTACAGTTACGGAAATTTATGACTATTTGCGTCTTTTATATGCAAGAATTGGTATACCTCATTGTCCTGTTTGCGGCAGAGAAATTAAGCAACAAACTATTGATCAAATTGTTGACCAAGTTTTGTCAATTCCCGAAGAAACGAAAATTCAAGTTCTTTCACCACTCGTCAGAGGCAGAAAAGGTGAGCATAAAAAAGTTTTTGAACAAGCAAAAAAGTCGGGATATGCGAGAGTTCGTGTTGATGGAATTATCTATGATTTGTCAGAGAATATTGAACTTGAAAAAAACAAAAAACATGATATTGAAGTTGTGGTTGATCGACTTAAAATTCGTGACAGTATAAAATCTCGTCTTGCAGACTCGCTTGAAATGTGTTGTTCTTTGTCGGGTGGTCTTGCGGTTGTTGAGGTCGATGGCAAGGAAGATATGACATTTTCTCAAAACTATGCTTGCCCAGAACACGGAATTGGTGTTGAGGAATTAGAGCCGAGAATGTTCTCGTTTAATAACCCGCAAGGTGCTTGCCCTGAATGTACGGGACTTGGTAAGTTTATGCGTATCGACATAGAGAAGATTGTGCCGGATCCAACTCTTACTGTGATGAAAGGCGCAATAAATGCACCTGGTTGGAATACACTCAATACAAATTCAATAGCACTTATGTACTATACAGGCTTATCAAAACATTATAAGTTTTCACTCAATGTACCATTTTGTAAACTTCCCGAAAAGGCACAGAATGTTTTACTATATGGTACCGACGGAGAAAAAATTGAGTTAGATAGAAACCTTGCATACGGCACAGGCAGATATTATTCTGACTTTGAGGGTGTTGTAAATAACCTCGAAAGACGTTTTAACCAATCGGCAAACGATTATCAAAAAAGTGATATTGAAGCGTTAATGACAGAAGTAGATTGCCCGTCGTGTCACGGTCAAAGACTTTCTCCAATTACACTTGCCGTAACAGTTGGCGGTATAAATATTATGGAGTTTTGTGACAAATCAGTTGTTAAAGCACTTGAATTTATCAACGAACTCAAACTCAGTAACCGTGAAGAGATGATTGCGCACGGAATTGTTAAAGAAATACGTGAGCGACTTGGCTTTTTGAATAGTGTAGGACTTTCTTATTTAACATTATCTCGTTCATCGGGCACGTTATCGGGTGGTGAAAGCCAGCGAATTCGACTTGCAACTCAAATCGGTTCATCTCTTATGGGTGTGTTGTATATTCTTGATGAGCCAAGTATCGGACTTCATCAACGTGATAATTATTTGTTGCTCGAAACACTTAAAAGACTTCGTGATATTGGCAATACTCTTGTTGTTGTTGAGCATGATGAGGATACGATGATTGCTGCCGACCACGTTATTGATATTGGTCCTGGTGCAGGAATTCACGGTGGAGAAGTGATTTGTAATGGTACTCCACAAGAAGTTATGAATTGCAAAGAGAGCATAACAGGTGAGTATCTTAGCGGCAGACGTTCAATATCCGTGCCGAAAACTCGCAGAAGTGGTAACGGCAATGTTTTAACTGTTGTAGGAGCTTGTGAAAACAACTTAAAGAATGTAACTGTTGATTTTCCGCTTGGCAAATTTATCGCAGTAACGGGTGTATCAGGCTCGGGTAAGTCATCACTTGTTAATGAAATTCTTCATAAATCACTCGCTAAAAATCTAAATAGAGCCAAGTGCAAACCAGGAAAACACACTAGAATTGATGGAATGGAACATCTTGATAAAATAATATGTATTGATCAATCTCCAATAGGCAGAACACCTCGTTCTAACCCTGCAACTTATACCGGTGTGTTTAATGACATTCGTGAACTTTATGCACAAACTGCCGAAGCAAAGGCAAGGGGATATACCGCAGGTCGTTTTTCGTTCAATGTTCGTGGCGGTCGTTGTGAGGCGTGTGAAGGAGACGGTATAGTTAAGATAGAAATGCACTTCTTGCCCGACATATATGTTCCTTGTGAAGTTTGTCAAGGTAAACGATATAACCGTGAAACTCTTGAAGTTAAATATAAAGGAAAGAGCATTTATGATATTCTCGAAATGACCGTTGAAGAGGGCGTATCATTTTTTGAAGCAATTCCCAAAATCAAACGCAAATTGCAGACATTGTTTGACGTTGGGCTCGGATACATCAAAATCGGTCAAAGTGCAACCACATTGTCGGGCGGTGAAGCACAGCGTGTAAAACTCGCAACCGAA
>CADBMQ010000081.1 GCA_902795765.1 Oscillospiraceae bacterium
AAAGAGAGGCACAGTACGTGCTTAGGGAAGGAATAGATTAGAATGGCTCAACCTATGATAGAAATAAAAAACGTTGCGAAGGAATATCGCCTTGGTGCAATCGGCGGTAAAACTCTCAACGCAGAAATTCAGTCGAAATTTGCAAAGCTTCGTGGTAAAGACGATCCAAATAAAAAGCTTGGAGAAAAAGATGTTGAATACGGCAAAAAGTTTATGGCTTTGGATGGCGTTACTTTCAATGCTAATGAGGGCGAAGCAATAGGTATTATCGGTCACAATGGCGCAGGTAAATCAACACTTTTGAAACTTATCTCTCAGGTAACTGCACCAAGTTCAGGCGAGATTATTCTTCGTGGTCGTGTAGCAAGTATGCTTGAAGTTGGTACAGGCTTCCACCCTGAACTTACAGGTAGAGAAAACGTTTACCTCAATGGTGCAATTCTTGGTATGACCAAATCCGAAATTGACAAAAAATTTGACGAGATTGTTGAGTTTGCAGAAATGGGTAAATTTATTGATACACCCGTTAAGCGTTATTCTTCGGGTATGTATGTAAAACTCGCATTTTCAGTTGCAGCCCATCTTGATAGTGAAATTATGATTATGGACGAGGTACTCGCAGTTGGTGACTCTAAGTTCCAAAACAAGTGCCTTGGTAAGATGAGTGACGAAGCGGGTTCAGGCGGAAGAACAATTCTTTATGTTAGCCATAATATGAGCACAATTCAGCGTCTTTGCACACGTGTTGTGGTACTCGACCATGGTAAAGTTGTGTACGATGGCGACACCGCAGGTGGCGTAGCACGTTATCTTTCGGTTAACCGTGATGATTGCACACGTTCCGAACTTGAAAATGTTGAAAGAAATAAAATGTGTAAACTTGGCGCTCAAATGCTTCTTGCAACCTTGCCCGATAAAGAAAATAACCTCTTTTTGCAGGGTGGAAAAATGCGTTTCCGTCTTAAATGGAAAACAAATAAAAATTTGATGAATGTTGTCCTCAGAGTATATCTTAATCATATGACATCAAGTCCTGTTGGCTTCACATCAGTTCCATTTGGCGACTGTAAAGCAGGAAATGTGTATGAAAGTGATGTTGAACTTGACCTTAACGGTATTGTTCCAGGTTCGTACTATATCGGTTGCGAGTTCCACGAAATCGATTCTGCAGGTACAGCAGTATGGCACGATTATGTGCAAAATATGTTGCAGATAGAAATCCTCGAAAATCAGCAGATTGTACTTGCAAAAGCAGACTATACTAATAAAATCCCGTGGAACCATAATATGTGGGGTGCATTGCGTATCAATTCGGAACTCGCTGAACATAAAGAAGTTAAATAAAACTTTGGAGTGCAAATAAAAATGATTAACGTTACACGTTCTTCCATTCCGTCAATGGAAGAGTATATAAAAGAAATATCCTCAATTTGGGAGTCAAAATGGCTCACAAATATGGGCGAAAAGCATCAAGCGTTGGAAAAGGGATTAAAAGAGTATTTGAATACCCCAAATGTAACTCTTTTCACAAATGGCCATTTGGCACTTGAAAATGTGTTGTCGGCGCTGAAACTCGAAGGCGAAGTAATAACAACACCATTTACTTTTGCGTCAACAACTCACGCAATAGTGCGTAATGGATTAACACCTGTTTTCTGTGATGTAGATCCTGTGACTTGCACAATGGATGTAAATAAGATTGAGTCGCTTATCACAGATAAAACCTGTGCAATAGTTCCTGTCCATGTTTATGGAAATATCTGCGATGTTGAAGCAATCGAAAAAATTGCGAAAGAGCATAATCTTAAAGTAATTTATGATGGTGCTCACGCATTTGGCGAAACTTATAAAGGTGAAAATGTTGCGAATTTTGGCGATGCAACAATGTTCTCGTTCCACGCAACAAAGGTTTTCAATACAGTTGAAGGCGGAGCAGTAACATATAATAACAGCGACTTGACAGACACATTAAATTATGTCAAGAACTTTGGTATTCCAGGCGAAGACCGTATAGTATTTGCAGGTGGAAATGCTAAAATGAGTGAATTTCACGCAGCAATGGGCGTCTGCAATCTCCGCCATATTGACGAGTATATCGAGGGTCGCAGAATTGTCGCAGAAAGATATATCGAAAATCTTTCTGGTGTTGAAGGTATGTGTGTATGGCAAAAGCAAAAGGATGTTAAACATAATTTTGCATATATGCCCGTCATCTTTGATGGATGTAAATATACTCGTGATGAGGCGGCGGAAAAACTCGCTGAAAACGATATCAAGGCAAGAAAATATTTCTACCCGATAATGAATGACTGCGAGTGCTACGGCAGAAATGCAGAGAGTACACCAACAGCAAAATACATTTCCGATCGTGTTTTGACATTGCCTTTGTATCCCGATTTATCGCTTGACATTGTAGATAAAATTTGCGAAATTATAACTCATTAAGGTGGTTTTAAAGTGAAAGTTTGCGTAATAACAGACAATATCTATATATTTGAAAATTTCACCGACTTGCTCAAACGTAAACCGCAAGAGGCACAGTTTGATTTTTACTATACCTCTTGGAACAAAGCGTTTGCAGAAAAATTTGGCGAAGATGGTGCAATGAAACCGATAAGATTAAAAGAGCAGGGCGAAGAGTTCTTCTCGTCTTATGATATGTTTATCTCGCTTCATTGCAAGCAACTTTTCCCCGAGCAGTTGGTTGAAAATCATCTTTGTATCAATGTTCACCCGGGCTACAATCCGTACAATCGTGGTTGGTTTCCACAAGTTTTCGGCATACTCAATAAATTGCCGATAGGTGTAACAATTCATAAGATGGACGCAGAACTTGATCACGGTGATATTCTTTATCAGCAAACGCTCGATCTTCGTTCGGACGATACCTCGAAGGATATATATCAGCGAATTCTTGCTCTTGAAATCGAACTAATCGAAGAGCATATCGAAGATATTTTGAGCGGTAATTATAAAGCACTTCCCATGGAATCGGAAGGCAATATAAATTATAAATCAGACTTTGATAAGTTGTGTGAACTCGACCTTGAAAAGAACGCAACTTATGGTGAGGTTATTGATACACTCAGAGCGTTGACATTCGCTCCCTATGAAAACGCATATTTCTACGATAATGATGGTAAAAAAGTTTACGTCGGAATAACCTTGCGAAAAGAAGATTAAGAGGAGTTTTATACCTTGAAAATTTTGTGGCTTGTAAATATAATAATGCCGGAACTCTCGGAGCATCTCGGACAAAATGTTTCCGTTTTCGGCGGATGGCTCACAGGTGCGTTAAATGCTATCAAAGAGAGTAACAACGAAATAGCGATATGCACAACAGTAACTGATAAAAAGTTTGTTGGCAAATTTGAAATAAATGGTGTAACATATTATAATACGCTTCGTGCAGATGTTGCTTCAATGCAGAACGACTTCAAAGTTATACTCGACGAGGAAACTCCTGATGTAATTCATCTTTATGGAACCGAATTTGAACATGCTTTTGCGATGTTTGAAGTTGCAGATAAAAGTAAAACTGTTGCGACCATTCAAGGCCCGTTGATTTATTATAAAGATGTTGTATATGGTGATATTCCGTCTGAAATTTGCGAGGATAAATTAACTCATAAAGTGCTTCGCAAATTAAAAAAAGGCGGCAACAGTATGCAACTCCAAAAAGAGAGTTACGAGCACCGTGCAAAGTACGAAATGGAAATTTTAAAGAGAGCTGAGTATATTCACGGTGGAAGTGACTGGGGATGTGCAGTTGGCTTTTCTGTAAACCAAACTGCAAAACTGTTTGATTTTGGATTGATACTTAGAGATTCCTTTTATACAAACGATTGTTGGAGTTATGATAAGTGTGAACCGCATACAATTTTCACCTTATTTAATTATCCCATAAAAGGTTTTCACAAATTGCTTGATGCGTTGGCGATTGTTGTAAAAAAGTTTCCAGACACTAAAGTCAATATTGTTGGTAACAAATTTAGATATAGACATTATTCGGGATTACGAAAAAATTTGACAGATCATGCACCTGATTATAACTGGTATGTGCAAAAACTGATTGAAAAATATAATTTACAAAATAATCTTAATTTTATGGGATTTCTTGACGAAAAAACTGTAAAAGAAAAGATGCTTAAATCGAATGTGTTTGTTTCTGCATCTATCATTGAGAATCAGTCGACAACTCTTGGAGAGGCAATGATTTTAGGTGTCCCGAGTATCGCTTCTTGTGTTGGAGCAATGCAGGAAATGATAGACCACGGTGAAGACGGATTTTTGTATCCATTCAGTGAGCCATATATGTTAGCATATTATATCTGTAAAATATTTGAAAGTAGAGATTTAGCAGAAAAGTTTTCGAAAAAAGGCAGAGAACATGCTCAAAGGACTTATAATAAAGGGCAAAATTGCAAAAATCTTTTAAATATGTATAAAACAATAGTAGAAAAAGGAGGAAAGCAGTGAAAGGAATTATACTTGCGGGCGGTTCAGGAACAAGACTGTATCCGCTTACAAAAGTAACTTCAAAACAGTTACTTCCTGTTTATGATAAACCTATGATTTACTATCCGTTGTCTACGCTAATGCTGGCAGGAATAAAGGATATTCTTATTATCTCAACTCCTGTTGACACACCGAGATTTAAAGAACTTCTTGGCGATGGTAGTCAGTTCGGAATAAATTTGAGTTATGCCGTTCAACCATCACCAGATGGACTTGCCCAAGCATTCTTGATTGGCGAAGAGTTTATCGGTGATGATTCTTGTGCTATGATTTTGGGTGATAACATTTTCTATGGCGGTTGGTTTAGAAAGAATTTGAAAGAGGCAGTTAAGAATGCCGAAAACGGCAAATCAACAATTTTTGGTTATTATGTTCCCGATCCCGAGCGTTTTGGTATTGTGGAATTTGATAAAGAAGGCAATGTTTTGTCGGTTGAAGAAAAGCCCGAAAAGCCGAAATCAAACTATTGCATAACAGGTTTGTATTTCTACGATAATCGAGTTGTTGAAATGGCGAAAAAAGTTAAGCCGTCAGCAAGAGGCGAACTTGAAATAACCGATTTAAATCGCCTTTATCTTGAAGAGGACAACCTCAAAGTGCAGATACTCGGAAGAGGATTTGCGTGGCTTGATACAGGCACAATGGAAAGCCTTATGGATGCATCTTCGTTTGTACAAACGGTGCAAAATCGACAGGGTGTTGTAATTTCGGCACCGGAAGAGGTCGCATACCATGCAGGCTGGATAGATAAAGAGCGTTTGCTTCAATCAGCAGAGTTATACGGAAAATCTCCGTATGGTGAACACCTTAAACGAGTAGCAAACGATCGTTTGATTTTTGAAAGGGGTGAGTAATATGACAATAATCGTAACTGGCGGTGCCGGATTTATCGGAAGTAACTTTGTATTCCATATGTTGAAAAAATACCCAGACTATCGTATCATTTGTCTTGACAAATTGACTTATGCAGGTAACCTTTCAACACTTGCACCGGTAATGGATAACGAAAATTTCCGTTTTGTAAAAGCAGATATCTGCGATAGAGAAGCAGTTTATAAACTTTTCGAGGAGGAAAAGCCCGATATCGTGGTAAACTT
>CADBMQ010000082.1 GCA_902795765.1 Oscillospiraceae bacterium
CTCATACGAATATCGCACAACCACGAGATTGCCTCGAATGTAAAAAACAATATTCCGAGAGGCATTAGTATTTGTGGTATTTCTATTCCAAATCCAGAGATGCTATTTATATTTTCAACCACAAATCCAATATATTTTGTTGCTAACAAAGGAATTGTCGTTATTGCTATTGATAGTCCGAACAAAAGCTTACTTTTTGTTTTTGATACAAGCAATGAAAATAGCCATACCACTATCGAGAATGATAATACAAATGCAAATGCACCTATTCCTCCGAAAATTTAAAATACTGTATTCACTAACAAAAGAATAACGGGCTTTGAATATTTAAAACTTTTGAGTATAAATGCCAGTAAAACTATAATTGGCAAGAAACCAACTAAAAATAAATTAGAAGTAAATGACATATAAATTCCTCTTCATAAAATATATATAGTTATATTATCATAGATATCGACACTTTGTCAACACAAATATAATTATACTACAATCAATAAATACCTTAATATAGCATTTTGTTGACAAACTGCGTTTGCAATGTTATAATGTTATTCGTATATATCTTAATATAGCAAAATATAGCAAAAATCGGTTTTATCTTTTCTTGTAAATTTTATTTTTAAAGGGAGAAATTATATGAGTCACACGCTTTTTAAATTGCTTCTGTATGTCACACACACTCCAATAGGCACCGTGTTTTTCAAACTAACAAAAAGGCTCTTTGTAAACAGAAAGCGCTCTAAACTTGGAAGAGTTTGGTGGTATGGTTACATATACTATTATGCAAAGCATTACGATATTGAAAAGTTAAAGAAAAATAATAAGGGATATAGAGTTGTTAAAAAAATACTTCCTGAATTTGACTGGTTCAAAGCCTAAAATACCGTTTTCCAAATCGACTGTATTTCTCATATTCTCTACGAAATGTCACAAGGATACATTCCGATAATTGCCGATAAATTCGGTGTGTGGGACCAATTCTTTGAACAGCCTGTTATGCCTATCGAAGAAGGCAAAAGTGTTGATGACTATCCTGTGTCTGATGTTGATTTTACTATGCATACTGCCTCAGGTGTAGACAACAATAATCCTCTTCGCAAAACATGGGCTAAATTGCTTAAAGATTTTTGCAGATTAAAGCCAAACGAAAAAAATTATATTGAAAGTGAAATCAAAGAAGTTCTTGGTAAAGGAAAGCGAGTTTTGGGTGTTGTTTGTCGTGGTACCGATTATGTTGGTACAGGTATGCCTACTCAACCCTCGATAGAGATGCTTTCGTCAGATATAAAGGATTGGATGCAGAAATACAACTATGATAAGGTTTATTTGGCAACGGAAGATGAACGCATTTTTAATGCTTTATCAAAAGAATTGCCAGATGTTATCTTGACAAACAAGAGAACCTACTACGATAAAAAGTTGGCAGAAACAAATCAAAAATGGATTGGTACCGTGTCGTTTGACAGAGAAAATGACAGATATTATCGTGGACTTGAATATTATTCATCTATCAATATTTTGTCAAGATGCAACGCACTTTTGGCAGGTTTCTGCGGTGCAACAGGAATTGCTTTGATGCTGAACAATGAAAAATATGAAAGATTTCATGTTTATGATTTGGGTATTTCTCGTGATGAATCAGAAAGCGAATAATATTTAATTACTAAGCCATCGTAGCTCGATGGCTTTTATTTTTTTAATTGACAACACTACTTAATTTTTTTATAATAGAATTAGACTTCTAAAAGGAGAGCTTTATTATGATAATTGAAGGTAAAAATATATTGCTTCACGGTGCAGACTATAACCCAGATCAATGGCTTGACTGCCCCGATATCCTGGCAAAAGACATTGAACTTATGAAAAAATCGCATATCAACTGTGTTTCGGTTGGTATTTTTGCATGGTCAAGATTAGAGCCGAGTGAGGGGGTTTATGACTTTGACTGGCTTGAAAATATAATCAACGAGCTTTACAAAAACGGCATTTATTCCCTGCTCGCTACTCCGAGTGCGGCAAAGCCGTTTTGGATGACTGAAAAGTACCCCGAGGTTTGCTTTACTGACATCAACGGTGATCAACATCACGGCGGTGTCCGTGCGAATTTCTGTATGTCGTCGCCTGTTTATCGTGAATTTGTTCGCAAAATGGACGAGGCTCTTTCAGAGCGTTTTGGTAAAAACCCCGCTGTTATTATGTGGCATATCGGCAATGAATTCACATCGACAAAATGCTACTGCGACAAGTGTCAGCACAATTTTAGAGAGTGGCTCAAAGCAAAATACGGTGACATCGAAACACTTAACAAAGCGTGGTGGACCGACTTTTGGGCTCACAGATACACAAATTTTGACGAAATTCATCCACCCATGCCGACCGGTGAACCCGATATGGCTTCGCTTAATCTCGACTGGATGCGTTTTACCGAGGATAACACGCTTGACTTTATCAAAATGGAAGTTGCCGCAGTTCGCAAATATTCAAGCGTTCCAACTACCACAAACTTGATGGGATTTTTTGAGTACAACTACACGAAGCTTGCCGACGCAGTTGACTATATTTCTTGGGATAGTTACCCGTTTTGGCATAGTGGTGACGATATTAAAACCGCCGCAGAAACTGCTTGTACTCACGACTATATGCGTGCGATTACAAAAGATAAGCCGTTTTTACTTATGGAAAGCACTCCGTCATCGGTCAACTGGAGTCCTGTCAGCAAGTTGAAAGCTCCTCATGTTCACTACACTGCGTCAATGCAAGCGATTGCTCACGGCTCGGACAGTGTGCAGTATTTCCAATGGAGAAAATCACGTGGCTCAAACGAAAAGTTCCATGGTGCAGTTGTTGACCATTTTGGTGGAGAAAATCGTGTGTTCAATGATGTTCGTGAACTTGGTGAAAAGTTGGAGCAGTATAGCGAAATCGCAGGCTCGCTCTTTAAATCGAATATTGCGTTCCTTTTCGACCACGAAAACCGCACTGCAATTAAGTTGTCGCAAGGTCCTCGCAACTGCAATGACGGATATATGGAGTTGCTTTTCAACTTCCACGCCGCTTTGTGGGAAAAGGGTGTGAACACCGACATTATCAATATGACTCAGCCGTTTGACGGATACAAGGTCATCATCGCACCGATGATTTATATGATGCGTGGCGGTGTTGATGAAAAAATCCGTGAATTTGTCAAAAACGGTGGTATCTGCATTATGACTGTGCAGAGCGGTTGGGTTGACGAAAACGATTTGTCTTATCTCGGTGGTTGGCCGCACGGGCTTATGGACGTTTTCGGCATTTGGGACGAGGAAACCGATGCTCTTTGGGACAATGAATTCAACTCGATTGTGCCGAATGCAGACTTCCTGTCGGGCGAGTATCAGGCAGAGCGTTTGTGTGCTTTAATTCACGCAAACGAG
>CADBMQ010000083.1 GCA_902795765.1 Oscillospiraceae bacterium
CACCGACTAAAACGGCGGCGGTATTTACAATAGTACCGAGCGCTATCATTTGATAAGCCCTACAACTTTTTCGCAGAGTTCTGCAGGATTTTCAACTGCCAAGCCACATATAAGTCGAGCCATACCATACAAAACATCGGCATACTCGCCTGCCTTGTCACGGTCTGATTCAAAAGCAGTTTCGAGTGCTTTTGCGACAGGGTGACTTTCGTTGATTTCAAGTACAGTTTTAGCCTTGACAGACTGGTCGCCACCTGGCATCTGCGACAAAACTTTCTCCATCTCGGTCGAAATTTCGCCTTCGGTCGAAAGGCAAACGGGGTGATCTCCGAGTGTTGCCGAGAAACGAACTGCCTCAACTTCGCCAATTCGTTCTTTCATAAAGTCGAGCAAATCTTTTTTCTGCTCGTTTTTCTCTTTGATTTTCTCTTTTTCTTCGTCAGTCGCAATGTCGAGTTCGTCGGCACAAACATTGCAGAACGATTTTCCCTTGTAATTCATCAAGGTTTTGAGCGAGAATTCGTCAACATCTTCGCAGAGATACAAAACTTCGTAACCCTTTGAACGAACTGCGCCGGTCTGCGGAAGAGCCTCACAAGCGCTGACACTTGTGCCACAAGCATAGTAGATGCTCTTCTGCTCGTCCGACATACGCTCAACATACTCTTTGAGTGTCACAAACTTGTTCTCGAAAGATGATTTAAACAAAAGCAAATCTTGCAAAACATCTTTGTGAGTGCCATAGTCGGAGTACATACCATATTTGAGTTGAACACCAAAATGCTCGTAGAAATGTTCGTAAGCCTCACGCTCGTTTTTGAGCATCTTTTCGAGTTCGGATTTAATCTTCTTTTCGATTGCTTTCGCAATAACTTTAAGCTGTCTGTCGTGTTGGAGAGTTTCACGGGAGATATTGAGCGTGAAGTCCTCACTGTCGATAACACCTTTGACAAAGCTGAAATAGTCGGGAAGCAAATCGGAGCATTTTTCCATAATCATAACTCCGCCCGAGTACATAGTAAGACCTTTTTCGTAGCCCTTTGTGTAGTAGTCGAAAGGCGGGTGTTTCGGGATAAAGAGAAGTGCCTCGAAACTAACAGTACCCTCCGATTGGAAACGGATAACCTTTGCAGGTGGCTCGAAATCGTAGAATTTTTCGGTGTAGAAAGCGTTATACTCCTCGTCAGTCACTTCCGACTTTGAACGGTGCCAAATCGGAGTCATCGAGTTAAGAGTTCTCTCCTCAACTGCGTCAACATATTCGTCCTCGCTACCCTCTTTTTTAACCTGTGTTTTCATATCTGCGACAATTGGATAGCGGATATAATCGGAATATTTTTTAACAAGACGAGTTATTGTGTAATCCTCCAAAAATTCGGAGTAGTTTTCGTTTTCTGCATCGTCTTTCAAGTGCATTGTAATGCGAGAACCGATAGTGTCGTAGTCGCATTCTTCAACAGTGTAGCCGTCTGCACCAGCCGACTCCCAACGATATGCGGTGTCGCTATTTGCCGAAAGAGTTTCAACCGAAATCTTGTCGGCAACCATAAACGCCGAGTAGAAACCTACACCGAACTGACCGATGATGTCGATATCGTCGGTTTTCTCGTTGTTTTGCTTGAAGTCGAGCGAACCCGAACGAGCGATAGTTCCGAGATTTTTTTCGAGTTCCTCTGCGGTCATACCGATACCGTTGTCGATAATGGTAATTGTGCGATTTTCTGCGTCACGCTCGATTTTAATGCGATATTTCGAGCGGTCGAGACCTTTTTCAGGCTCTGTGAGTGCGAGATACGCACGTTTGTCAATAGCGTCTGACGCATTTGATATAAGTTCACGCAAGAAAATCTCTTTGTGGGTGTAAATTGAGTTTATCATCATATCGAGCATTTTCTTGGATTCTGTCTTAAATTGTTTTTTTCTCATATTTCTTGTCCTTTCCAAAACTTTTGTTAAAATTATAACACTAAAAAACCCTGTTTTCAATAGTTGAAAAGAGAAAAAATTTATGTTATTATTGATACATACATCACTCCGAAAGGAATTTATATTATAATGAAAAAAATTACTGCTATAATTTTGGCTTTGTGCATAATTTTGGCTATGCCGATTTCATACTCTTTTGCAAAGGAAGAATACACCGCAAAAGTGACTTCTGCCGTTGTGCCGATTGCAGGTGCGACAGACGAGTTTTATCTCGAATGTAACCTTACCGAGAATAGTAAAGGACTTTGGTCGATTGGATTTAAAATCGCTTTCGACAACACTCGTATGACGCTCGAAGCGGTAGAAAACAATACAAATCTTTTTGTGACAGGCAGGGATTGGTCTGCACCAACACAGAAGGTTATAGATACCGCTAACGCAAATGGTCATTACAGCTATACTGCAAATCTTTCAATGGGTGGTACGAATATGACCAAAACGGGCGAGCTTGTTCGTTTGAAGCTTAAATTAAAGGCTCCGATTGCAGATAGCGAAATGCAGTTCAATCTCTCTCCG
>CADBMQ010000084.1 GCA_902795765.1 Oscillospiraceae bacterium
AAAGCCGAAGAAAGAGGTGACGAAACACCGAGCGAAACAAAAGGTATGCTCAAAAGGCTAATCAGCTCGGCAGTCTTTCTTATCGTGCTAATGTATGTTTCAATGGGACATACAATGTTCGGATGGTGGTTGCCTTCATTTATAGCAAATCCATTATCAATCGGAGTAATCGAACTACTTTTAACTGTAATAATAATCTTCCTAAACCGAAAATTCTTTGTAAACGGTGCAAAAGGCATAATCCACCTATCTCCAAATATGGACACACTTGTAGCGCTCGGAAGCGCCGCCGCATTTGGATATAGCCTTGTTGTGCTATTTCAAATGCTTGCAATGCCCGAACACGCACACCATCTGCTTCACGAATTGTACTTCGAGTCTGCGGCAACAATTCTAACATTGATAACAGTCGGAAAAACGCTCGAAGCATACTCAAAAGGCAAAACAACAAATGCGCTAAAATCTCTCGCAGCATTAGCACCGAAAACTGCAACAGTCATTCGTTTTAACAAGGAGCAAACAATTCCTGTCAGCGAAATTAAGGTCGGCGATATATTTATAGTCCGACCGGGTGGCAGTATCCCGGCAGACGGAGTGGTTATAGACGGTGCAAGTGCGATAGACGAGTCAGCGCTCACAGGCGAAAGTGTCCCTGTTGACAAATTAAAAGGCGACTCTGTCAGCGCCGCAACAATAAATATGTCGGGTGTCTTGAAATGCGAAGCCAAAAAAGTCGGCAAAGAAACCGCACTTTCTAAAATAATTCAAATGGTAAGCGATGCGTCTGCAACCAAAGCACCAATAGCAAGACTTGCCGATAAAGTGTCGGGCGTGTTTGTACCGATAGTGCTTTTAATCGCAGTCATCACACTCGTAGTTTGGCTGTTAGTTGGCGAAACATCGGGCTTTGCACTTGCCCGAGCAATATCGGTGCTTGTAATCAGTTGCCCATGTGCACTCGGACTTGCAACACCTGTTGCAATAATGGTAGCATCGGGTGTCGGTGCGAGGAACGGAATACTTTTCAAAACTGCACAGTCGATTGAAGTTGCAGGTAAAGTGAATACAGTCGTGTTTGACAAAACGGGAACAATAACCTGTGGAACACCAACAGTCACAGATGTAATCCCAGTCGGCTCTGCGGACGAAACTGAACTTTTGAAACTTTCTGCAACAGTCGAAGTAAATAGCGAACACCCACTCGGCAGAGCAGTCGTAGACTATGCAAAATCGCATGGAATTGCCATTGATAGCGTAACAGACTTCAAGGCACTAACAGGCAGCGGAGTATCTGCAAAAGTGGGAAATAGCAAAATTTTGGGTGGCAGTTTCAAGTTTATAAACGAGCAAACCAAAATCGACCAAGATACTGTGGCACTTGCCGAAAGCCTTGCAAATAATGGGAAAACACCGTTGTTTTTCATGAAAGACGGCAAATTGCTTGGTATAATCGCAGTAGCAGATTCACTTAAATCCGATAGTGCCGATGCCGTCAAAGAACTCAAACGAATGGGCATTCGTGTCATAATGCTAACGGGCGACAACGAGCGAACTGCAAATGCAATCGGCAATCAAGTGGGTATAGACGAAGTGACTGCGAATGTCTTGCCTGACGGCAAGGAGAGTGTGATAAAATCACTCGGTGGCACAGTCGCAATGGTTGGCGACGGAATAAATGACGCACCTGCACTAACTCGTGCGTCAGTCGGCATAGCAATCGGTGCGGGAACAGATGTCGCAATAGATGCGGCAGATATCGTTCTAACAGGAAGTTCACCAAGCGATGTAGTGTCGGCACTCAAACTCGGCAGAAAATCACTTCGCAATATTCGTGAAAACTTATTCTGGGCATTCATCTATAATGTAATCGGAATACCACTTGCGGCGGGTGCGTGGATACATCTGCTCGGGTGGAGTATGAACCCAATGTTCGGAGCGGCAGCAATGAGTTTGTCAAGCGTATGCGTGGTCTTGAATGCACTTCGCTTGAACTTGTTCAAATACAAACCAAAAGCAGAAAAGGAGGATTTGAAAATGGAAAAAACACTCAAAATTGAAGGTATGATGTGTCCGCATTGCGAGGCAACTGTGAAGAAAACACTCGAAGCGTTGCCTAATGTAGAGTCGGCAAATGTCAGCCACCAAAACGGCACCGCAGTTGTAACACTTTCGGCGGAAGTGTCAGATGAAACACTAAAAAATGCAGTAGAAGCACAGGGATATAAAGTACTCTAACAAAGTAAAACCACCGTTAAATCGAACGGTGGTTTTGTGGATTTTAGTTGTAAAAAAAGAAATATGACAAAAAATTGTCAAAAAAAACAGAGAAAATAGAGTTTTATACTTGCAATTTGAAATAAATATATGTATAATTGTAGTTGGAATATTGTGAAATATTCAAGAGATTGAAAGGAATGAAAGACAATGATTAACTATTCAAGCGAAGTTGAACAGATGTGCGTTGTTGCAAAAGGCCCGCATCACGGTCCTGCTCCCATTCCCGAAGAGGGTAAATGGGTAATGGCAAAGGAAATTAAAGATATTTCCGGTTATACTCACGGTATTGGTTGGTGTGCTCCGCAGCAAGGTGCTTGTAAACTCTCACTCAATGTAAAAGACGGTATCATCGAGGAAGCACTCGTTGAAACAGTAGGTTGCTCGGGTATGACTCACTCAGCTGCTATGGCTGCTGAAATTCTCCCTGGCAAAACAGTAATGGAAGCGCTCAACACAGACTTGGTTTGTGACGCTATCAATACTGCAATGAGAGAACTCTTCTTGCAAATCGTATACGGCCGTACACAGTCTGCTTTCTCAGAAGGCGGTTTGGTTGTAGGCGCAGGTATGGAAGACCTCGGTAAAGGTCAGCGTTCAATGGTTGGTACAATGTATGGTACCAAAGCAAAGGGCGTAAGATACCTCGAAATGACAGAAGGTTATTGCACACGTATGGCTCTCGATGCTGACGATCAGGTTATCGGTTATGAGTTCGTATCACTCGGCAAAATGACAGACTTCATCAAGAAGGGTATGGAGCCGTACGAAGCATACGAGAAATCTATGGGTACATACGGTAGATTTGACGAAGCGGTTAAGTATATTGACCCTCGTAAACAATAATGGAGGTGCAGGAATATGTCATTATTTGAAGGTTACGAAAGACGTGTTGATAAAATCAACGCAGTATTGAAAGAATACGGCATTTCCTCCATCGAGGAATGCAAAACTATTTGCGAAGAAAAAGGCATCGACTGTGACGCTATCGTTCGTGGCACACAGCCTATCTGCTTTGAAAACGCTATCTGGGCATATACGGTAGGTTGCGCAATCGCACTCAAAAAGGGCTGCACAAAGGCTGCTGACGC
>CADBMQ010000085.1 GCA_902795765.1 Oscillospiraceae bacterium
TACCAAAAAGATTTGAATAAAAATATGACCGTTCTGTTTTCAGGTGCAATGCATTTTCATCGTGGCGATACTTTGTTACTTGCATCAGCGGCAATCGAACAGTTAAATGCAGAAGGTAAAAATATCAATCTCCGAATTTATGGACCGAAAACCCAGATTGAAGCATACGGCGAAGATTTTGCGAAGTATCCCCATACCGAACTTTTGCCGTATGTACCGCAAAGCGAGGTTGTCAAAAATCTTGAAACGGCAGATGTTTTAATTCATGTTGAGCCGTTTGAAAAAGGCGATATTCGCTTTGTAAAATACTCGTTCAGTACCAAACTTGCAGAATATCTTGCATCGGGCAGATGCGTTATCGGTTTGGGCCCGAAAGATGTGGCAGGTATCGAGTACATCAAAGATAACGAGTGTGGTCTTGTTGCAGGATCGCAAGACGAAGTAAAAGACGCACTTTTGTATCTCTATAATAACCCCGAAGAGCGAGTAAGATACGCAAAGAAAGCGTATGAAGTCGCAGAAAACTATCATACACATCAAAAGGTGCAGGATAGAATACTTAAAGTATTCAAACATTCGCTTTGGGAAGAGTAAATGAAAAGAAGTCAGTATTTAGATGTTTTAAAAGGTATAACAGCACTTTTAGTGGTGCTTGGACATTGTATTCAGTACGGTTCAGGTGCAGAGTTTTTGAGTAGCGAAGCATACTTCACAGATGGTCTGTTCAAACTAATCTACACATTCCATATGGCAGCATTTATGACCGTGAGTGGATATCTTTTCTACTACTCTGTCAAAAAACATTCGGTTGGCGAACTTTTAAAACGTCGCCTGACATCAACACTAATTCCGATAGTGTTTTTCGCATAAATAACAGTTGTTGTTTCGTTTGCCACAGGAAGTCAAGCATTCTCCGGTGTAGTCAACTTCGCAAAATATGAATTCAAAATCATAACAGGAACACTTTGGTTCTTGTGGGCATTGCTATTCTGTTCGATAGCAATGCTTATAATAGCAAAAGTTCCGTTTGCGTGGCTCAAAGTTGTGCTTTCAGTTGGACTAATCGGGGCATTTTTCGTAGTACCCGACTTGTTGAATTTAAACTATTTCAAGTTTATGTTCCCGTCGTTTATGTGTGGATATATGTTTGCGAAAATGAACTGCTCGGAAAAAATCAAAACACTTACAATGCCAATCAAAGTCATTGGCTCGGTTGCGTTGTATGGCATATTTGCAGTTATGTATATCTTTTTCGACAAATCAAAATATGTATACACAACGGGTGTGACGATACTCGGAAAAAACGCACCAATGCAGATTTATAATGATGTATATCGTTGGGTTATCGGCATAGTCGGAACGGCTTGCTTTGCAATAACAGTTGCGATTATATATCGCCTTGTCAAGTGGCAGCCTGCACGAAATCTAATGGCATTTGTCGGCAAACGTTCGCTCGGTATATACATAACAAACTTGCTAATAAATTCATATCTTTTGATACCGCTGACAAAATCATTCACACCAAATGTTTGGGTGTTGCTTTTCGAAACAGTTGTTGTGCTTGCAATATGCACATTGCTTACATGGTTGATTGAACATATAAAACCACTTAAATTTTTAATGCTTGGAGCAAAGTAAAAAAACTCCCGTGATTATTATCACGGGAGTTTTTCTTGTCTATTAAGTTTACTCGTCTTTGTCGTCATCAACTAATTTCTCACGTTCGAAAATCGAGCGATGAACCATTCTGCCGTTGTGGTAAACATATTCTGGCAAATCAATGTCATTATTTTCATCGTTATCTTCATCTGTTTTCATCGACTTCAAGCTGTTCGATGTTTCCTCGGGGTGACTTTCGTAATACGGATCAAGTATGTGCTTTTGAATAGCAGGGAAAGTAAAATAAGCCATAATGTAAAGTGTAAATGCCATAAAGAACAATGCAATAATAAGCAATACAAAACCACCGACAATAGCAATATTTGTGAAGATAGCGACATAAACCAAAACGCCGCAAAAACCAGTCCACACTGCAAGAGCTAAAATCATCAAAACGTTTCTCGGTAAACAACCGACAACGAAAAGAGCAGAGTTTTTGATAATCTGTCCAAGCTTCAAATTCAATGTAACAATCATCATCATAGCGTAAGCGCTGATAATCAAAACTGCAAAAGCAGCAACATAACTAACCGCAAGACCAACCTGCGGGAATAGCGAATCGGGTTGAATAGATGCTGTTAGCGAATAGAAATTGTAGGAAATACACAAAAGCACAACCACAAAAAATTGAAGAATACCCAAAATAAAACTCTGAAAAAAGTTTTCTTTGAAAGCCTGTTTAATATCCGACCATAACATAACAGGCACTTCACGAACGTAGTTGCGATAGATACGCAAAACTGCCGTCATACACGGAGTGAGCAATATAAACGGGATGAAAACGAGATAGTTAAATATAGCAATCTTCCCGAAAAAATGCACAAGCAACCACGACAATCCGAAACTCATCGAAAGTAGTGCCACAATAATCAGCGAGAGTATCGAGCCGAGCATAGTGATGTTGAAAAAGTTGTCTTTTAAAATATCGAAAAATTTTAAGAAGGCATTCTTTTCCATAGTTCTTTTAGCCATAAAAATTCAGTCCTTTTACTTATTATCCTCAGCAAGTCGTCCAAGAAAACGAGCTTGCTCAAATTTCAAATCAGCGATAGTATTGTAAAGCGAGTTAGCAGCGCCTTGCGTCATCGTGTGAACGGTACGTAAATCACGAACACTCGCACCACTTTCAACCATGTGAGCAGCAAGCGACAAACGAAGCGTACGAGCAGTAACCTCTCCCTCAATTTCGGCAGAGCGAACGTGCTTTCCAACAATATTATTAAACCCTTGCCTTGTCAATCTGCCACCACGCATATTAACAAGCAAAGCCTTTTCGATTTTACCTTTTAGTATCTCCATACGAGCGTTGAGATAGTCACTCATAAGCGTGTTAAGCGGAGCAACAATCGGAATAATTCGCTCAAAACCATTTTGCTTGAAATTGATAACATTCAACATCAAATTGTAGTTATCAACGTTCAAGTTCAGTAAATCGTTTATTTTAAGTCCCGTTTGATATGCAAGCTCGAGTGCAACTCTGTCACGCAATCCGTCACGAGTTGTCGTATCAGGCTGCGAAAGCAACGCTTGTGTCTCTGCAACAGTCAAAAACTGTGGCTTCTCACGAACAACTTTCGGTGCAGAAATATCGGAAAACGGATTTTTTTCGGCATATCCGATTTCAACCATATAATCTGCAAAAGCACGAAGAGAGCAAAGATAACGAACTTTACTTGAATTCGGTGTCCCATTTGAGTTGAGATAGTTCATAAACTCAACCGCCGCCTTATCAAAGGTCAGCGAATTTCCGTTTGCGAACTCGGAAAATTTCCTAACGTCACGAATATAGCACTCGACAGAGGACGCAGACAAATTCTTTTGCGACTTCAAATAGTCCTCAAATAAAGAAATATATTCCAAACGAAAAATCACCTCAAATCAAACAAACTGATTAAAATGCAGTTGTCAGCCGACTCTAACAAAACGCAGACGGCGAGTGCAATAAAAAGCACAACAAACCGCATTATATACAACTTGAATTCAGTTGGAGTATCCATTCGATTGCCGTTTGTCGCACATTTAAGCAGTCCAATCGAAAACTCGCAGGATTTTGCATTGAGCAGTGAGAAAATCAACAACTCCGCAATCAAAAACGGCATAAAGACCAATGCAAAGCAACCAAATCCCGACAATCCGTGTAAATATAAACCACCCGAAATAAGTCCAACTCGCAACCCAATATAGCCTATCCATAAAGTGGAAGTAATAAAACCAAAAACGAAAAATCCCGAAAGAAAAATCACAATACAGTCAATAAGCCGACCTATTGAAATGTTCAAAAATATGTAAAAAAACGGCTGACTGCATCGCAAATCAATCTGCTTGTTGTAAAATTCTGTATATCCGAGAGCGACAGCCCTCGTCCCAATAATCATAGCAATGAAAAACACAAAGATCGACAAAAGAGCCGACCTGTTTTTGCTAATAAAGCTCTCACGTTTTGGGTAAACGTAATTTACAAAATCCAAATCAACCGCCACCTTAAAATTATTCCTATGAATAATATGAGCGGTATGGACAGGTTATTCCGAGCGACCGAGTTCAACCGCACGATCATGACAAGCACGAACGGCACGAGCAACAGTCTGCTCAAAATCATCACGGTCAAAGCTTTCGAGAGCGGCGAGTGTGGTGCCCTTCGGAGAAGTAACCATTTTAATAAGCTCGTCCGCAGTCATACCACTGTCACGAAGCATATAAGCCGAGCCGATAAGCGTTTGAAAAGCGAGAGCAGATGCTTTGTCGGCATCAAGTCCCAATTTATCAGCCTCTTCAATCATCGCCTTTGCAAACTTGAAAACATAAGCAGGACCACTGCCCGAAACGGCAGTAACGGCATTTATTTGTTCTTCCTCGCATTCAATCGCAACACCTGCGGTCTTGAAAATGCTTAAAACATATTCAAATTCACTGCGCTCAACAGGTGATTTGCAGCTAACACCACTCGCACCCTGCGACAACAAAAGGGGAGTGTTCGGCATAACACGAACAACCTTGATATCGCCACCAAGAGCAGCTTTTATCGACTCAATCGAAACACCTGCCGCAACGCTGACAATACATTGATTGCCGTTGATTTTCCCTTTTAGTTCATCGAGAACTGAAAAAATAATCTGCGGTTTGACTGTGAGAAAAATATAGTCACTATCGTTAGCAACTTCAAAAGCATTCCCACAAATAACAGCATCTTTGTATTTTTCAAGCTTTGCCGTATCTGGATCGAAAAGATGAAGATTGTTTTCACTTTCAAATCCCGACTTCAAAATACCTGATATAATTGCGGTGGCAATGTTACCACCCGCACCGATAAAACCAATTTTCATAAATAATACACTCCAAAAAAGTAAAACTAAAATAATTATAACAAAAAACTTTCCATAAATCAACCTACAAATATAACATAAGCGTTGCTTGTTATATATAAATATTTTTTTAATATATTTATAAACAATTCTATATTTTTAA
>CADBMQ010000086.1 GCA_902795765.1 Oscillospiraceae bacterium
ACGAAGTTGATCGTAAAGTGCCTCGCTGCCGTCAACAAGAACGACGCTGTCAGGGTTCAAGAGATCTTTCATCTGGTCAATCCACTGATTTACAGATTCATTTTTAGTGATTCCCATAATTGCAAAACTCCTTTGAAATAATATTCAAAAATAATCATAATACGAGAAAAATAATCAAACAAATAAAATATGTAAAAATCATTTGCCCCCATATTAAATTGTTAATATTATAACATACATTTTTCGCCATTGCAAGGGTTTTTAACAAAAAGTTTAAAAACTACTGCAAATAACCAAAAAAATCCTTGAAAAAAAGCGAAAAAGCAACTATAATATATAAGTATTTATACGAGATAATTTGTTAGGAAGGCAAATGATATGAAGAAAATTGGATTTGACAACGAAAAATACCTAAAAATGCAGTCAGAGCACATTCAAGAGAGAATTGAGAAATTCAATGGTAAACTTTACCTCGAACTTGGCGGAAAGTTGTTTGACGACTACCACGCATCTCGTGTTCTCCCGGGATTTGAGCCTGACAGTAAAATTAAAATGCTACTCCATCTTCGTGAGAGTGCCGAAATCGTAATTGCAATCAACGCTTGCGATATCGAAAAGAACAAAATTCGTGGCGACTTGGGTATCACCTATGACAACGATGTTGTTCGTCTTATCGACGCATTCCGTGGTATGGGACTTATCGTCAGCAGCGTTGTTATGACACAGTACGCAGGTCAGTATGCGGCTGATATTTTCAAGAAGAAACTCGAAAATCTCGGAATTAAAGTGTATCTCCATTATCCGATTGTCGGCTATCCTAACAACATTTCAACAATAGTTAGTGACGAGGGATACGGCAGAAACGAGTATATCGAAACAACTCGTCCGCTCGTAATCGTAACTGCTCCCGGCCCCGGTAGTGGTAAACTCGCAACGTGCTTGTCGCAGTTGTACCACGAGCATAAGCGTGGCATAACAGCAGGTTATGCGAAGTTCGAAACATTCCCGATTTGGAATATTCCGCTCAAACACCCTGTAAACCTTGCCTACGAGGCGGCAACTGCCGATTTGAACGACCTTAATATGATTGATCCGTTCCATTTGGAAGCATACGGAGTTATGACGGTCAACTACAACCGTGATGTCGAGGCATTTCCGCTTCTCAAAGCAATGCTTGAAAAGATTTTGGGCGAAAGTCCGTATAACTCACCGACAGATATGGGTGTAAATATGGCAGGTAACTGCATTTTCGATGACGAGGCAGTCAGCGAAGCATCAAAGCAAGAGATAATCCGTCGTTACTACAAAGTTTGTTGCGACAAGATTATGGGTAGAGTTGGCGAAAATGCGGTTATCAAGGTTGAGTCGATTATGAAACAGGTTGGCGTTAGCCCCGAAGACCGCAAGGTGGTTGCACCTGCACTCCAAAAGGCAGAAGTTTCGGGTAATCACGCAGTTGCTTTTGAACTTGACGACGGTACAATCGTGACAGGTAAATCGAGCGCATTGCTCGGCTCGGTTGCAGCGGCACTTCTCAACGCAATGAAAGTTATGGCAGGTATCGAGGATGATGTTCCGCTTTTGGCACAGACTTTCATCGAGCCTATCGTTAAATTAAAGCGTGAAGCCTTCCATTCTCACACTTCCCACTTAAACTCGAACGAAATGCTTATCGCACTTTCATCGAGCGCAAATGTAAATCCGCAGGCAGAACGTGCTTTGAGAACTATTGACCGTTTGCGTGGAACGGAACTTCATTCGTCGGTTATGCTTTGCGACACAGACGAGCAGGTTCTTAAAAAACTCGGAATTAACTACACTTGCGAACCTGTTAGAAGAACTCGAAACATCTAATAAGACAACAATAATAAAAGGACACTTCAAATTGAAGTGTCCTTTTTCATTTGCGAAAGTTTAAACTTAATATTTGTATTTCTTCTTGTTTGCAAGGAAGCAGATGATTGTTATGATGAGTGCGAGTGATTCTGCAACGTTTACCGACCACCAAATACCGAGCAAAGCTGTGTGTTCGCCAAAGTAAGTGTAGAAAATAACGGGGAGAATAATTACTGCACCGATACTAAGCACCAACGCACGAATAACTGCGAGAAATCCCGAAATAAATCCGTTGTTCAAGGCTGTGAAGAATGCCGAGCCGAATGTGTTGATACCTTTGAAAAGGAACGAGATTGTGTAGATTTCAAATCCGACAACAGTCATCTCGATAAGTTCTTTGTTTCCTTTTGAGAAGAGTGACGAAAGCGGATACGAGAGCGACTCTGCGAGTACCACCATACAAATAGAGGTAACAATGATAATCAAAAGGCTCTTTTTGAAGAGTTTTTTCATACCCTCTGTGTCGCCCGAGCCGTATTTATAGGAAATTGCAGGTGCAATACCGATTGAGTAACCCATAAACATAGCACAGAAAATTGTATTTATGTAACTGATACTACCGTAAGCGGCAACACCCATTTGACCTACCATATAGAGAAGCAAACTGTTGAAAACGGTGTTCATAACGGCACTCGAAATATTCGAAAGGAACTCGGAAACACCATTTGAACAGGTTTTCGCAATAACTTTGAAGTCGAGAATAGGTTTTACAATACGCAAAAAGCTCGAATTTTCGAAAAGGAAGTAAACAAACGGGATAGCACCACCGATTATAAGACCCAAAACAGTTGCGATTGCGGCACCACGAACTGCCTCTTCGGGAGTTTTTGCGAGTCCACCAACCAAGATTGCGTCACCGATGATGTTTGCGAAACCTGCAACAAGCGTCATAATAAATCCAAGCATACCCTTACCTGCGGTAACGAGCATATTTTGGAAGTAGAACTGGAACAGATAGCAAACAACAAACGGAACAATAATGCGACCGTATGCCATACAAAGTGGGAGCATTTGCTCGTTTGCACCAAGCAAAACGAGAAGTTTATCAAGGTAAAATTCGAGAAGTATCGTAATTATAATACCAAGAATTGCAACCGACAAAGAAAGTGTCGAGAAAATGCGCTTTGCCTTTTCTTCGTCGCCCTCGCCACGAGTTTTCGAAACGATTGCGTTACCACCTGTACCGAACATCATACCAAAAGACGATACGATGAGGAAAAGCGGAGTTACAAGGTTGAGCGATGCAAATGCGGTGTTACCACCAACATTTGAAACGAAAATACCGTCCACAACGCCGTAAAGTGATGCAAAAACAGCAGTAATTACCGTTGGCAAAACGTATTTAAGCAGTTGCGGAACAGTCATGTTGCCTTTTAGTGCGTTGTTTGCACTGTTAATTCCTTTTGACATTTTTTAATTCCTCCTAAGAAAACTTACAAAAACAGATACCGCTTTCAACAGCGGTATCTGAAAAACAAGACGACATTAGATAATGCTGAAAAGCATTTCACTATAAGTCGGGAGCGGCCAGAAATCAGTTGCAACGAGTGATTCGAGCTCGTCAACTGTCTCACGCAAATTCTGCATAGCCATAAGGATAACATCGTGAGAGTAACGGGTCAGGTCAAGACCTGTGCCTGCGGTTTTCTCTCCCTCAATAGCCTCTTCGAGTTTACCAAGACGAACATACATTTCGTCCGAAAGAGCAGCGATTTTTTGAACAAGTTCTTGCTCCATATCACACGGAAGCCAGAGTGCTTTTTTCTCTTTGAGTGTGTCGATGAGTGAACGCTGATATTTTGAAACGGCTGAAAGAACGAACTTTTTAACCATATCAACCATTGTCAAAGCCTCGATATTGATAACCTTGCTGTAATTTTCAAGGTAAACATCATAACGAGAACGCAACTCTGTTTCTGTGAATACACCGTGGTCGGTGAACAATTTGATGCTTTCGGGCTTCACATAGTACGGTAAAGCGTCGGGAGTTGATTTCAAGTTGAGCAAACCACGCTCTTCTGCCTCTTTTTCCCACTCTGCCGAGTAGCCGTTGCCGTTGAAGATAATCTTCTTGTGGTGGTTCAAGTGACGTTGAACAATCTTCAAAACTGCATCGTTAAAGTTATCAGCGGCTTCGAGCTCGTCTGCGATTTGGCGAAGAGCCTCTGCAACTGCGGTGTTAAGAACAACGTTCGGGCCAGAAATCGAAAGGGCAGAGCCGAGCATACGGAACTCAAAACGGTTACCTGTGAATGCGAATGGCGAAGTACGGTTACGGTCGGTAGTATCCTGTGGGAATTTCGGCAAAACAGATGCGCCGATTTCCATTTCAACAGGCTCTGTGCCGTGGTAAATTACACCTTTTTCGATAGAATCGAGAATAGCACCAAGTTCGTCACCAACAAAAATCGAAACGATAGCAGGGGGTGCTTCGTCTGCACCAAGACGATGGTCGTTACCTGCACTTGCAACAGATGCACGCATAAGACCTTGATAATCGTCAACTGCCTTGATAACTGCGGTGAGGAACACCAAGAACTGCGCATTTTCATACGGAGTTTCGCCCGGATCGAGCAAGTTTTTACCTGCCTGAGTCGAAAGCGACCAGTTATTGTGCTTACCCGAACCATTTACACCGTCGAACGGTTTTTCGTGGAGAAGACAAGCCATACCGTGCTTGTATGCGATTTTACGCATCATTTCCATTGTCAACTGGTTGTGGTCAGTTGCGATATTTGTTGTAGAGAAAACGGGTGCCAATTCGTGCTGAGCAGGGGCAACCTCGTTGTGCTTTGTTTTAGCGGCAATGCCGAGTTTCCAAAGTTCTTCGTCAAGTTCTTTCATAAATGCAGAAACTCTTGACTTCAAAACGCCGAAATAGTGATCGTCAAGCTCCTGACCTTTCGGAGGACGAGCACCGAAAAGAGTACGACCTGTAAAAATAAGGTCGGGACGCTTTAAATAGGTGTCGATGTCAACAAGGAAGTACTCCTGCTCGGGGCCAACTGTTGTTACAACACGCTTAACGTCATCGTGACCGAATAATTTCAAAACACGCTTTGCTTGACGGTCGAGTGCGTCCATCGAGCGAAGAAGCGGAGTTTTCTTATCGAGCGACTCGCCACTGTACGAACAGAAAGCAGTCGGAATACACAAAGTACCGTCTTTTATGAAAGCGTATGATGACGGATCCCAAGCAGTATAGCCACGAGCCTCATAGGTTTCACGCAAGCCACCTGATGGGAAACTTGAAGCGTCTGGTTCACCTTTAACGAGTTCCTTGCCCGAAAACTCCATAACAACGTTTCCGTTGCCGTCGGGATTGATGAAACTATCGTGCTTTTCAGCAGTAATTCCTGTCATCGGCTGGAACCAGTGAGTATAGTGAGTAGCGCCGTTTTCGATAGCCCACTCTTTCATTGCGTTTGCAACAATGTTAGCAATGTCAATGTCGAGATGACGGCTGTTTTTTATTGTGTTTTTAAGTTTTTTGTAAACGTCTTTCGGCAAACGTTCACGCATTACTTTGTCATTAAAAACCAAACTTCCGTAAATTTCAGGTATGTTCATATTAAAATCCTTTCTCTTACAAAGTTTTTTAACTTCATAATCTACCACATTGTATTATATCATCAGAATGTCAAACTGTCAAGAATTAAAAAACGGCGGATTTACCGCCGTTTTAATTAGATTATGCATTTTTGAGGGCAAACGGTCTCACACTTACCGCAACCGATACACTTTTCTGCATCAATATGCGCACAGAAGTTGACAACCTTGACTGCATCGTTTTCGCAGTTTTTCATACACAAACCACAACCGATACAACCTGCCGAACAAACCTTGCGAGTTTGAGCGCCTTTATCGTGGTTCATACAAAGGACGCTCGGTTTGTTATCTCCTGCGATAACTTCGATTAAGCCCTTCGGGCAAGCCTTTGCACACTTGCCACAACCCATACAAAGCGATTCGTCAATATAAGCGACACCGTCTTGAACGGAGATTGCGTTTTTGTCGCAAACAGAAACGCAGTCGCCAAATCCGATACAACCGAAGCGACAAGCACCCATTCCAAAGAACAGTCTGTTCGCTGCCGCACAAGAGTGCATACCCTCGTAGTCGTAACTTTCGCTTGTGACGTCATTTTTGCCACGGCATTTAACAACCGCTCTGCGTTGAACGAACGCACCACCGTCAACACCTAAAATTGTCGCAATCTGCGACGCTACTGCCGCACCACCAGGGGAACACATTGTTGTTTCGGTGGTTTCGCCCTTTGCAAGAGCAGATGCGTAACCGCTACAACCCGAAAATCCACACGAACCGCAGTTTGCACCAGGCAAAACACCCTCGATTTTCTCGGCAGTTTCATCTTTTTTAACCGCCATAACGATAGCGGCAATCGACAGAATAAGTCCCGAAAGCAGACCTATTACCGCCAAAATCAAAACAGTAAGAACAATAGGATTCATCAGTCTGCCTCCTTATTTAAACAAGTTGTTTGCAATGTTTGAAAAGCCAAGGAACGAAAGTGACACCAAAGCCGCAGCGATGAGTGTAATCGGGAGTCCTTTGAGCGCTTTCGGAACATCACTTGCCTCAATTCTCGAACGAACACCTGCGAAAAGCACCATTGCAAGCATAAATCCAAGTCCTGCACCAAGCGAGTTTACGAGCGATTGAGTATATGTAAACTCTTTTGTGAAGTTGAGAATGGTTACGCCAAGCACCGCACAGTTTGTTGTGATGAGCGGTAGATAGATGCCGAGTGCGTTGTAGAGAGGCGGTATGAATTTACGCAAAACGATTTCAACGAACTGAACGAGAGTTGCGATTACGAGAATGAAAACAATCGTCTGCAAGTAGCCGAGTTCATTTGGCTCTAAAAGATATGCGTAAATAGGATAAGTTGCGGCAGTCGCAAGAACCATAACGAATGTTACGGCACAAGACATACCGAATGCAGTTGAGAGTTTTTTGGAAACACCCAAAAACGGGCAGATACCCATAAACTTCGACAAAACGAAGTTTTCCGAAAGGATAGCCGCAACCAAGATAATCAACATTTCTTTCATGCGTTCTCCTCCTTACTCTCACAAGCAGAGCATCCGTCACAAGCGTGACAGTTGCCGCAACCTGTATGTTCAACAGGTTTTTTGCCCATTTTGTCGGCAAGTTTGTTTGCGAGTGCAACAAGCACACCAAATACGAAAAATCCACCGGGAGCCATTGTCATAATCATCATCGGCTCGATGTGACCTGCGGTAACTGCGAAACCGAAGATAGTTCCTGCACCGATAAGTTCACGAATACTTCCCATTAAAAGGAGTGTGCAAGTAAATCCGACACCCATACCTGCACCGTCAAGCGCACTCGGGAGAACGGGATTTTTCGATGCGAACATTTCGGCTCTGCCGAGAATGATACAGTTTACAACGATGAGTGGCAAGAAAATACCGAGCGCATCGTTGATAGACGGCAAAAATGCCTTAACGAACATTTGTACGATAGTAACAAATGCCGCAATAATTGTGATGAAAGCGGGGATACGAACCTTATCGGGAATGACTTTACGCAAAAGCGAGATAACCACATTCGAGCCGATAAGCACGACAGTTGCAGCAAGTCCCATACCGAGTGCATTTTTAGCACTTGTGGTAACTGCGAGTGTCGGGCAAGTACCGAGAACGAGTCGCAAAACGGGGTTTTCTCTTATGATACCCTTTGAAAATTCCTTGAACAAACTCACTTGCCACTCACCTGCCCTTCACAAAATACAATCGCCTTTTTAACGGCAGTCTTAACTGCCTTTGACGAAATGGACGCACCTGTTATAACGTCAACGTCCATAACATTTTTACTGTCCTTGCCTTTAAATCTCGAACGGAAATCTTCGTTTGCGACTTTCTGACCGATACCTGCGGTTTCGGTGTCGCAAGAAACGATAGACACATTTTCAACAGTCTTTGCGTCATCGCTAATTCCGACCATAACCTGAATTTTACCACCGTAGCCACTTTCAGATGTCGAAACAACATAGCCAACAGTCTTTCCGCCTTTTTCAGCAGTGAAGAGTGTGCATCCGTCAGTCGGCTCGCCTACTTGCTTATATTCGTCAGCGGCTATTGCCGATTGCATAGCCTCGGCTTGTTTCTGCTTTTCCTGTTCTGCAATTTTGTCTTTCGTGACATCGTTTGTCAAAGCGAGAGCCGAGCCGAGTATCGCACATATAACAGTTAGTGCGAGTGTCGGGAGAAAGATTTTCTTAAACATTACTTACCCTCTCCTTTCGCCTTAACCGAGCCAAACGGCTTGTGTCTTGTCAAACGGTCGATATGCGGAGTCACGATATTCATTATAATAATCGAGTACGAAACACCTTCGGGAATCGAGCCGAAAATTCGGATAAACGAGGTTATCGCACCACAACCGATAGCGTAAATAACTTTGCCGAGTGTAGTTGTCGGGCTTGTTGCGTAGTCGGTCGCCATAAAAATAGCACCGAGCATCAGTCCACCCGACATTGTTTGAGCGAGTGGGTCAAAACCTGCGAAGAAAGTGAGCAAAGCGGTTGTGCCTATGTAAACGAGCGGAATGGCAGGCGAAATAACACGTCTGCAAACGAGATAGATACCGCCGACAACGAGTGCTATAACACAAGTTTCGCCAAGACAACCACCTGTCGTACCGAAGAGTAGGTCGGTGTACTTAACTGCCGTGCCGTTCGACATTTGAACGAGCGGAGTAGCAGTTGTGATAGCGTCTGCACCCGACTGGTACATAACGGGCAGAGTCCAATGCGACATAGCCGCCGCAAACGAGTTCATAAGCACGATACGGCCGATGAGTGCAGGGTTTACAAAGTTGTGTCCCAAACCGCCGAACATCTGCTTCACAACAACTATTGCAACTGCCGAGCCGATTGCTGCCATCCAAAGCGGAATGGAAACGGGCAGGTTGTATGCGAGTAAAAGTCCCGTAACAACGGCGGATAAATCGCTGATTGTGTTCGAGCGTTTCATAATTTTACGGCAGATAAGCTCCGAAATAACCGCAGATAGAACACAGGTTGCGATAACGAGAAGTGAACGCCAACCGAAGATGATAACCGAGGCAACACCCGCAGGAACAAGAGCGATTATAACATCAAGCATAATGCGTTGAGTTGTCGCCGCACCTTTTATATGGGGATTTGCCGAAACTGTTAATTTTTCCATATACATCGTCCTTTCTGTTAGCGTTTATTCACAATCTGCTTGGCAAGACGCATTACCTGAACGAGCGGACGCTTTGCGGGACAACCGAACGCACAAGAGCCACATTCCATACAGTTGCGTACACCGAGCGAGTTGAGTTCGTCCACATCGCCGAGAATTTGCGCACGTTCGATGGCGGCAGGCATAAGGCTCATTGGACAAGCCGAAACGCATCTGCCACAACGAATACAGTCGCTCGAACTCATTTTGCCGACAGTCTTTTCGTCAAAAGCCAAGAGAGCGTTTGAACTTTTTGTAATCGGGATTTGGTCGTTCGGAACGGCAAATCCCATCATCGGGCCACCGAAAATTATCTTTTTAGGCGGATTTTTGAAACCACCTGTAAACTCGAAAATATCTGCGGCACTTGTGCCGATAGGAACACGCACATTCATCGGATTTGCAACAGCACTTCCGTCAACAGTAAGTCGTTTTGAAACGAGCGGTTTGCCGTTTTCGAGGTATCTGCCGATAGAGCCGAGAGTTGTGATGTTCATAACGATGCAACCAACATCGGCAGGGAGTTTTCCGGGTGGAACTCGTCTGCCTGTTGCGGCATAGATTGTCATTTTCTCTGCGCCTCTCGGGTACATCGAACGCACCTTCATAACTCGTACCGAGTTGTCGGTGTCCTGCTTGTCGGAAACGACTTCGAGCAGCTTGTCAATCGCCTTCGGCTTGTTGTCCTCAACAACGAAGATAACCTGTTTTATTTCGAGCAGTTTCTTGATTTTATAAACTGCACGCAAAATATCGTCCGAATTTTCGAGAATTTCACGATAGTCTGCCGTGATATACGGCTCACACTCCGCACCATTGATAACAAGGGTGTCAACGGGAGTCTTTGGCGAAAGTTTGACATAAGTCGGGAAACCTGCGCCACCAAGACCAACAATACCGCTGTTTTTAACAGCTTCAATCAACTGTTCCTTGGTTTCGACAGTCGGAGCGGTGAACTCCTCCTCGGTCATAAGACCGTCCGATTCGATAACAATGGCTTTCGACATCTGCCCTGACGAGAGCATAGCGTCGCAAACTTCCGAAACAGTACCCGAAACACTCGAATAAATCGGCGAACTGAGACCTTCTGCGGGCGAGCCGATAAGAGTGCCGACCTTGACCTCGTCACCTTTTTTTACACACGGCACAGACGGTGCGCCAATGTGCTGCGACATCATAATTTTGACTGTTTTCGGTGACGGCATATCAACCGTCGCACACTCGGAAGTGTTTTTGCGGTGGGGAACTCGAACTCCGCCTCTAACTTTTGCGGCAGGTTTTATGAATTCCATACTCTTTTTTCCACCCAATATCATCATCCTCCTACCTTATTATATATACGCAATAATTGACATAGTTTTTTAACGCAAGATATATTTTATAAAATCTATATGAGCGTACTTATAGATAAGTGTACCATAACAAAATACTTTTTTCAACACTTTTCGAGCTATAATGCGAAAATACGAAAAATTTTCGTTAAATTTTGACTTATGCGAAAAAAATAAAAATTATACTTTACAATCCGCTTTAATAGTGGTAAAATATAAGCGTATGAAAAAGTGTGTATTTGTTAAAGTTTTAACAAATACACGTTCATTTCAATATATTTTTTGGAGGAATACGAAAATGGCAAGAAAAATGAAGACCATGGACGGTAACAACGCTACCGCTTACGCTTCGTATGCGTTCACCGATGTTGCCGCAATCTATCCGATTACTCCTTCGTCAGTAATGGCAGAAGTAACGGATACAATGGCTGTTGCAGGTACAAAAAACCTCTTCGGTCAAGAAGTGCGTATTTCCGAAATGCAGTCTGAGGGCGGTGCAGCAGGTGCTGTTCACGGTTCTTTGACAGCAGGCGCACTCACAACTACTTACACTGCATCTCAGGGACTTTTGTTGATGATCCCGAATATGTACAAAATGGCTGGTGAATTGCTCCCGAGCGTTATTCACGTTTCTGCTCGTTGCGTAGCATCACACGCACTCAACATCTTCGGCGACCACTCTGACGTATATGCTTGCCGTCAGACAGGTTATGCAATGCTCTGTTCAAACAGCCCGCAAGAGGCTATGGACTTGGCAGCAGTTGCTCACCTTTCAACAATCAAAGGTAGAGTTCCGTTTATCCACTTCTTCGATGGTTTCCGTACTTCACACGAAGTTCAGAAGATCGAAGTTTGGGACTACAAAGATCTCGACGATATGCTCGATCGTGAAGCTGTTGCAGACTTCCGTCGTCGTTCGCTCAATCCTGAGCATCCTGCTCAGCGTGGTACTGCTCAGAACCCGGATATCTTCTTCCAGGCTCGTGAGGCTTGCAACAAGTACTACGATGCAATCGTTGGCGTAACAGAGGACTATATGCACCAAGTTAACGCTAAGATTGGCACAAACTATGAATTGTTCAACTACTATGGCGCTCCCGATGCTGAAAAAGTTATCGTTGCTATGGGTTCAGTTTGCGAAACAATCGAAGAAACTATCGACTATTTGAACGCAAACGGCGCAAAAGTTGGTCTTGTTAAGGTTCACCTTTACAGACCGTTTTCAACTGAGCATCTTATCAAAGCAATTCCTGCTACTGCTAAGTATCTCTCAGTTCTCGACAGAACAAAAGAGCCCGGTTCAATCGGCGAACCGCTTTACCTCGACGTTGTTGCTGCTTTGTTCAAAGAAGGCAAAACAGACATCAAAGTTCAGTCGGGTAGATATGGTCTTGGTTCAAAAGACACAACTCCCGGTCAGATCGTTGCTGTATATGACAATATGGGCGCTGCTGACGCTAAGGATCGTTTCACAATCGGTATTGAAGATGACGTTACAGGTCTTTCACTCGAAGTTAAGAGCGAGCCTGCAACTGCTCCGGAAGGCACAACTGCTTGTAAATTCTGGGGTCTTGGCTCTGACGGTACTGTTGGTGCAAACAAGAACTCAATCAAAATCATCGGCGACAACACCGATATGTACGCTCAGGGTTACTTCGCTTATGACTCTAAAAAGTCGGGTGGCGTAACAGTTTCTCACTTGCGTTTTGGTAAGACACCGATTAAGTCTACCTACCTCATCAATCAGGCAGACTTCGTTGCTTGTCATAATCCTTCATATATGGATAAATATGATATCGTTGAAGATATCAAAGAAGGCGGTACTTTCTTGCTTAACTGCTCTTGGGATGTTGACGCTCTCAACACTCACTTGCCGGCAAAAGTAAAACAGTACATCGCTAAGAAGAACATTCAGTTCTACACAAT
>CADBMQ010000087.1 GCA_902795765.1 Oscillospiraceae bacterium
ACGAATTTAAGTTGAACAAAGGCGATACCTTGTTTGTTTACACAGATGGCATACCCGAAGCCACTAATGATGACGAACAATTTTTTGAAACCAGCAGAATGCTTGATTCTCTCAATAATTCTAACAGTAAAGAAATTAAAGAGATTTTTGCGTCACTTAAAGCCGATTTAAAATCATTTGTCAATGACGCTCCTCAATTTGACGATATTACTATGCTTGGTTTTCGTTACAACGGCAAAGGAGGCGAGTCGCTTGATAACTCTGAAAATTGAAGCAACAAATCAAAATCTTGACACCGCAATTAAATTTATCGCAAAACAACTGCAAAAGCTTGATTGCACACCTGAAAAATGCTTGGAAATTACCGTTTGTGTTGAAGAGTTGTTTATTAACATCGCTCAATATGCCTACAAAGACAACATAGGTTATGTGGAAATTCAATTTGAAAATACCGACGATGTTGTCAGCATTCGCTTAATTGATGATGGTTTAGAATTTAACCCTCTAAAAAACGCAGATCCCGATGTTACTATTCCTATAAGCAAACAAAAAGTTGGCGGTTTAGGTATTTATATGGTTAAAAGAAGTATGGACTCTATTGATTACAAACGAGTTGATAACAAAAATATACTTACTATATGCAAAAAATATTAAATTAAAAACGGTTATTGATAATCAATAACCGTTTTTGTTTGCATCATCTTTAAACGTTGGTTTTACACCACCATATCTGCGATACCACGCATCCGGATATAGAGGATTTGGATTCTCTTTTGCATTCTTCACATCAACATTTTCACTTTCATTCGGTCGCACCATTCGTGCTACCACGACAAATCGCCACTCACTGCTAAACGAGTAATCACAAGTGGAAAGCAAAAGTAATTTATCGGTCGATTTAACATCAACTGTGGTATTTATAAGCGACCTGTGTTGTATCTCTTTGATAAAGTTGCCATAAACCTTGTCATCGGCAAAATTCGGAGAGTTATACACGAAAACTTGCCCGTCAGAAGAACTCGTATTTGCCAAAAAGACTGAACACACTTTCCATTTATGCTCTTGCTTGTTTGTGTTGAATGTAATTACAGGCGATTTTTTATAGAAATCTAAGTCCTTATACTGCATAAGTTGGCCGAAATATCGTGACTCATCCATCAAATTATGGCCGTAAATTATGGTTGTACGGCTCAAATTCTTCATATCGCACTCATAATCCACAAAATAGCAACCATCATAACTATACTCGCCATATTTATCACGACGCAAAAAGTAATCGTTATCTTTTGCTTGTACAACTGCATCGTCTATGCTTGTATTGGGCACATGCAAATATCCTACTTTTGCCTTGACATCCCAATATTTGTCTGTCGTAGTCGCAGTTGTGGTTGTTGTATGTGTTGCAAGACGTTCGGGTTTTGTTATACGAGGATCAACAAGTGCTACCGAAATCAAAACCAACAACGTCACAATTATCGGAGTAATTATTCTAAAAACTTTCTTCATAACAAAAAATTCGGTCGGCAATTAGCCGACCGAAAATCCTTTTAGCAATTATTCTTCGTGGCCGCAGCAACAATCGTCATCGCACTCATCAAATGCGAATTCAAGTTTTGTGTTGCACTCAGGGCAGAAGATGAAATCTTCTTCAAACATTTCATCGTCAACTTCGATTTCAGCACCACATTCAGGGCACTCAACTGTGAAACAATCGTCATCGCAGTCACAGTCGCAATCGCAGTCACAATCGTCGCCGTAGAATTCCTCTTCGAGTTCGCCAAGGTCCTGATCAACTTCGTCAATCTGACCTGCCATTACATCGATAACTTCGTTGAGAGCATCAATTTCGTCTGCCATTTCTTCCATGACATCAATCATTGCTTTAACAACTTTCTCAACTTTCTCGTCACCGAGATCAAGACCGTCTGCAAGACCTTTGATATATGTTACCTTTTCGATCATAGCAAAATACTCCTTTGTAAATTATGCTCTTTCCATATATGAACCATCACGGGTATCAATACGGATAACATCGCCTTCGTTGATGAATAGCGGTACACGAATTTCTGCACCTGTTTCAACAGTAGCGGGTTTTGTTGCGTTAGTAGCAGTATCGCCCTTTACGCCGGGTTCTGTTGCTGTTACTTCGAGTTCTACAAAGTTAGGCGGTTCTACACCGAATACCTTGCCTTTGTATGAAAGAACTTTACAAACCATATTTTCTTTAACGAACTTGAAGTTGTCAGACAACTCTGTTTTGCCGATAGGCTCCATCTCGTATGTTTCGAGATCCATAAAATAATAAAGGTCGCCGTCGTTATAAGAATATTCCATATCTTTTCTCTCAACAAATGCTGTAGGGAATTTTTCTGTGGGGTTGAAGGTTTTTTCAACAACTGAACCTTCGATTACATTTCTAATCTTTGTACGAACAAACGCTGCACCTTTACCAGGCTTAACATGCTGGAATTCAATGATCTGATAGACCTTGCCCTCCATCTCAAAAGTTACGCCGTTTCTAAAATCGCCTGCTGTTACCATAAGTTTAATTCCATTCCTTTCTTTGTACAGACAGATAGTCTGAACACTTATAATCCTATTTTACATTATTTTAGTTAATATTTCAAGTATTATTTATGAGAATTTACATATTCCTCTATCTTTTTCACGCCTTCAACGTATCCTTTTACTCCGTGACCGCTTATTTTTTCAATACAAGCAGGTGCTGTGACCGAAATTTTGCGAAATTCTTCACGGTTATCAACATCAGAAATATGCACCTCGACAAAAGGTTTTTCTACTGCACGAATCGCATCATAGATAGCATAGCTATAATGTGTATATGCGCCTGGGTTGATTACGCAACCATCAAATTTATCACGCACTTCGTGGATTTTATCGATTATTGCACCCTCGTGATTTGACTGAAAGAACTCGGTTTCACTATCTACACTTTCGCTGATAAATCTGTTTACGTCATCAAGTGTCATTGCACCGTAGATTCCAGGTTCACGAACACCCAAAAGATTTAAATTCGGGCCGTTTATTACAAGTATTCTTAATTTTTCCATTTCAAATACTCCTCCTTCATCAATTTTGCATCACCTGATTGTGTGCCGTCCGACTCGCATATAAATGTTGGGGTGAGACCTTTTTTTGCAACAAGTTCGCAAAGTGGCTCAAAATCGGGGCCAAATTCGTTATCTTCAAAAGTCAAGTGTTTTTTCTCGCCCTTTTCAGTATATTGAATTTTTGAGAAGTGCGAATGGAAGATGCGTTGTCTGTCGACACCGAGTTCGTTTCCGATTTTATTTATTATTTCTTCGTAATTCTCTATTGTTTTAATCGAGCCAAGTGTTCTTGCGTTAAGATGTCCAAAATCGATACACGGAATCATTCGCTCGTCAATTTTACAAAGTTCAAGCACCTCTTCAAGTGTACCGAGTTGATTTAATTTACCCATTGTTTCAGGGCATATTATTACATCGGAATATCCGTTTTCATCAAGTGCTTTTTGCGCTTTTGTTAGCGTGTCAGTTGCAAGTGACAATGCTTCTTCTCTTGAAATTTTCGAGCAAGATCCCGAATGAACTATTATGCGACTGCCACCAAGCATTTTAACTGCTCTTGCGCTATCAAGAATATAATTGATACTTTTCATTCGCTTTTCTTCCTCAACTGATGAGAGCGAAATATAGTATGGTGTGTGAAGTGAAACTGTAATTCCGTTTTGCTCAGCATTAGTCTTGAATTTTGCTGCGGATTCTGCATTAA
>CADBMQ010000088.1 GCA_902795765.1 Oscillospiraceae bacterium
AAAAAAACAGATGATCCCGAGCATCCAATCACATCAGGCAGTATTCACACTCGCCATACCAAAACTTTCCTTTATGGCAGACTCGAAATGAGAGCAAAATTGCCATATAGCAAGGGCTATTGGCCGGCATTTTGGACATTGGGCGACAATATCAGAGAAAAAGGCATCAACGAAGGTCCGGGCGTTCCGTGGCCGGGTTGTGGCGAAATTGATATTATGGAGCTTATCGGCGGTACAAATACAACATACGCTACTTGTCCGTTTGATGACCATATGGGCAACAATGTTGTTCAAGGCACAATCCACTACACAGATGAAAAACCTGCAATGCAGCGTGCTTGTGAGTTAAAAGAAGGTGACTATTGTGACGATTTCCATATCTTCGGTATGGAGTGGGACGAAAACTGCATTAAAATTTATATGGACGATGTAGTTTATAATAAACTCGACATTTCCGATATCGAGTGTTTCCACAAACCGCACTATTGTTTGCTCAATCTTGCACATGGTGGTTTCTGGCCGGGCGATCCCGATGAAACAACAGTATATCCTATGAAATACTATGTTGACTATGTAAGATACTATCAATAATGACAAAAGTAAAAGAGAGATTTCAAATGACGAAATCTCTCTTTTTGATTGACATCTCAATTATGTAGCATTATAATTAAAATATATACATAGAGGTGCAAATATGACCAAAATTCTATTCATCTGCCATGGCAATATCTGCCGAAGTCCAATGGCGGAATTTATAATGCGTGATATGGCTGAAAAGCAAAATCGTGAGTCGGATTTCTATATCGAGTCGGCGGCAGTATCGAGTGAAGAACTCGGCAATCCCGTCCATTATGGCACAGCGAAAATTCTAACAAAAATGGGCATAGATTTCAGCCGAAAGCGAGCGAGAAAAGCAACTGCCGAAGACTATGAAAACTTTGATTTGCTCATTTGTATGGACAATAGCAATGTGTATCGACTCAATCGAATAGTCGGCGAAGATACGGACGGCAAAATCAAGTTGATGATGGACTTCACAAGCAGAGGTGGAGAAGTGGCAGACCCTTGGTACACGGGCAACTTTGATGATGCCTTGCGTGATATCACAGAAGGGTGCGAGGGTATCCTTTCAATATATTAAATAGAAAAGTGGTGCGAAATGGCAGACGCTACACAAAAAATATATGAATATCTAAAAAATCGCAATAGCAATATCCCACCGTCAGTACGAGAAATCTGCGAAGCAACTGGATATAAGTCAACCTCAACCGTACATAGAGCGCTCGAACGTCTGCAAGCAGACGGACTAATTGAACGAGCGGACCGCTCGGCACGAGGCATAGCACTTGCGAAAACGGAAAGCAAAGAGGAACAAACGAGCGGACTTTCAGTACCTATATTTAGTTCGGTAGCCGATTTTACAAACGGAAAGCAATCTAACACATATACTTTCCAAAACTCGGAAAACGATTTATTTTTACTCAAAATGCGATCGTCAAATGATTTTGACTTTCTCAAAAAAGGGGACTTGCTTTTGTGCAAACGAACATCAAAAGCAAAGGACGGCGATATAGTTATCGCCAATGTGGGTAGGCAGGTCTTACTTCGTAGGTATAACAAATTTGATGAGTTTTATCAGTTAAGCACCGACACAGATGACCTACCGCTAACAGTAATGCAGTTAGAAATTATGGCGAAAGCCATAGGAACAATAAATAAAATTTAAAGGTCGATTAGTATGATTAGAGGAATACAAAACGGAGCAGTGCTCCAAAGAAACAAAGAAAATGTTTGCGATATTACATTGTATAGCGACAAAATTCTTGACGCAGTAAAGGTTAGTTGCAATTTCAGCAATCCCGAAATAACCCCGCTTGGCGACGGGAAATATAGCCTTAAAGGTATAAGATACGGTGGCCCATATACTGTCACTATTGGCGACGAAACATTCACTGATATTTATGTCGGTGATGTTTGGCTTCTCACAGGTCAGTCAAATATGCAGGGTATCGGTAGAATGATTGACATTGGTGTTAATTCAAATCCTGCAATTCGTGCAATGTATCTGACAAATGATTGGGATATTGCCAATCATCCGTTGCACGAACTTGGCAAGGGAAAATATAAGGTTCATGAAAATATAGGTTGCGAATTAGAATATCGCATAACCAAAGGAGCAGGACCGGGACTTTCTTTTGCTGAAAGAATGTTTGATATAACAAGAGTGCCACAAGGTGTAATTGCATCAGCACACGGTGGAACAACCTTGTATGAACAGTGGTCACCGAAATTATTAAAAGACGGAGAAAACTCGCTTTATGGTGCAACTTATGAGCGCTATCTTGACGCAGGTTCAAATGTAGCGGGTGTGTTTTGGTATCAAGGTTGCTCGGACGCAATAGTTGAAGAGGCACCGCACTATACTGAAAATATGATAAATCTTGTCAATGCTTTTCGTAAGGATTTCCAAGCAGATTTACCGTTTGTACAGGTACAAATCGGCTGTTGTTCATGGAGCGAACTTGATAAACCGGGCTCAAACGAGAGTTGGACAAGTATTCGTGAGCAACAAAGACTTTTAAATGATAAAATCGACAATTTTGATACAGTCCATACTGTTGCATATACATTGTCTGATGCAATCCACCTTGACGCAGAGTCACAGAAAACAGTCGGTAGAGATGCAGCAGAAGCAATGTTCTGCTTGAAATATGGCAAATTGTATGGTTGCCTTCCGGGTATACGTCTTAAAAAAATGGAAGTCATTCCCGATGACTATGACGAGGTAATTACCCATGTAATCCTCACATACGATAATGTTCATGGCGAACTTTCGGGTGGCAGACATGTACTCGGATTTGACACATCAACAAAGACAACTCACGCCGAGCATTGTGGCGTATTTTGTGCGAAAACTGACGGCAATCGTGTTATACTTGATTGCTCGTTCTCCTACGAAGAAATGATAACAAATCGTTACCTCTACTACAACTACGGCAGAGAGCCAATGTGCAACATTGTTGATTCGCACGGCAGATCCTTGCCGGCACTTATGGCAGTAAAGATAGAAAACGCAGAATATTGATTATTGCAAATCATTTAAAACGGGTATAAGCGCCTTTGCGAGTAGCAATGCCGAGTATTTCGCTTGGTCGAGTGTATTTGCCTCGCTTCCAACTTCGACTAAAAGTGAGCCATAAGTCAAATCGTGATTATACCTTTTTGAAACGAAGTAAAGCGGTCTTGCGAGTGAAGGATAATTTTTCTCGCAAGACTGTTGAAGTCTAATGGCAAATCTAAAATTCTCAATCCAATTTTTGTGCTCGGTAACACCATTCGAGTTGCACCCCGTACAAATCATAATTTGAGCGGCTTTTTTGCCGTTGATTTCGGCGATAGGACAGAGTTTTGTGTTATCATCATAAGTGATAGCATCTCTGTGAATATCAAGCACAACGTCAATAGACGGGTATTTTTCAAGGTAGGAACTAATCGTTTCTCTCGCTCGTTCGTATGAGCCGTTGTACGACTCGGCATCGTGCTGAGTGGTATCGTGTATGGTCGAAATCCCTGCATTATTAAGAGTATCAGTTATAATTTGCCCAAGTGCAACTGTGTTCTTTTCGGCATCGGTAGTTCTCGTCTGCCATTCTTTATAGTAAACATCAGACTCTTTCGGAAAAAAGCATTCAGTGGCGTGAGTGTGCATAATCAAAACTTGTGGCTTTGAATTTTTGAAAACCTTAAAATCAGGCTTAATAGCGAGTTCCTTTTTAGCGTCAATCGTCACACCTGCCTTATTTGCAATGTGCAAATTCTCAACGTTAGTCGCACCACTGTTACCGATAGTTTCAATTTTGATTTTACCTGCCACATTTGACGAAACAGCCTTCACTTCGGTTGTTGCAACCGGCTTTGTGATTGCAGTCGTGGGAGTGTCAGTTATCAACGGGTGCGATGCAGTTGTCACAACTTCGCTTTGACTCACAATCTCGCTTGTAATTTTCGGCAAAATCGAGTCAATCGCATTTGCACAATCTGCGATTGCCAAAATAGGTTTCTGCATATTTTCAAGCGATACACACGCAAACAAAATCGCACCGCAAAGTATAAAAATGATAACACATTTTAAAACGGAGTTTTTCATCACACCATCTCCCAATAAATTTTATGAAAATAGGAGCATTTATATGAAGATAATAGACTTTGATTTTGTGAAAAATCTTTTCCCAAAACGTAACGAACTTGCACATAAAGGTGATTTTGGTAGAACGCTCATTGTCGCAGGTAGTTACGGAATGGCAGGAGCGGCAGCAATAGCAGGGGAAAGTTGCGTGAAAAGCGGAGTAGGTATTTGTCATATCTTTTGCCCCGATAGCATATATCCAATAGTGGCAACACGTCTGCCCGAAGCAGTCTATACCCCATACGGAAAAGACTTCAAAAGACAACTCGCAACCGATATATCAAAATCCGATTGCGTAGCAATAGGATGTGGTTGCGGTTGGACAAATACAACGAGTGACTTGCTTATGGCAACACTAGAACATTCGCACAAAACATTGATAATTGACGCAGACGGATTAAACTGCCTGTCGGAAGATTTGTCAATTTTAAAATCGTGCGATGCAAAAATAATACTCACACCGCATTTAGGAGAAATGTCCCGACTTTGCGGTATGAGTGTAAAAGAAATACTCGCCAATCGACTTGATATTTGCAAGGAATTTGCACAAACTAATAACGTTGTTCTCGTGCTAAAAGGCCACGATACGCTCGTGACAATGCCGAATGGTGAGCAGTATGTAAATATGAGCGGAAATGCAGGAATGGCAACGGGTGGCAGTGGTGATATGCTTTGCGGAATAATGTCCGCACTTTGTTGCCAAATGAGTGTCGAAGATGCAGTGATAAGTGCCGTTTTCATTCACGGAATGTCAGGCGACTTGTGTGCGGCAAAATATTCCCAAACCTCAACTTGCCCGACATTAATGATAGAATCCTTGCCCGAAATATATAAACTAATGGAAGAGGCGTAATAATTTGAAAAAACTGCTGATTTGTCTGTCTTTGATTTTAGTAACTTTCTGCTCGTGTGGTGAGCAAAAAGTTGACGCAGGACTTGACAAGTCAGTTTTTTTCACGCAGTTTTCGGCCGAGTATAACGGTATAAACATAGAAGGCAACTTTTCACAAAGTGATGATGGAGCATATAAAATCACATTAACCAAACCCGAAACCCTAAATGATTTTTCAGTTGCGATAAAAGATGATAAATTGACTTTGCTTTATAAGGGCATAGAAAAA
>CADBMQ010000089.1 GCA_902795765.1 Oscillospiraceae bacterium
ATTTCAAGTTGAATTTGAACAAATAGAAATTTGCGTGTGCAAAGGTTAGCGAGCAGACCATTTGTACTCCCAAACGGTAAAACACACGTTAGGATGTATCCTAAAACCTCAAAATAAAGGGATGTTTACAATGACAAAATTCAAAGTAAGGCTTCTGTGCAAGTTGCAGAGAAGTTGCTTAGCGTATAAAAAGTTGGTGACAAAGCAATCGAGATGAAAGGTAAGGTGAATTTATGTTACAGAAAACCAAATTAAATAATTTTTTTGCAATTAAGGGAATGGGCAAAGTTGATGATACTCGACCTATTGATTTGAAAGAGTATGTTATCCCGTATAGTCAGTCACTGAGAGAAAACCTGATACCGATTATTTCTATTCCGCAAAAGATTTTCTTGTCTAAGAAAATTGGTAAAACAGTTTATGACATTACTGCTAATTTCAATATTGAAGGCAAGGAAAGTATACTGCAACAGTTTAAGAACTTGATTATATCCACCAAACTATAATTCGCAGAATTGCATTAAGTGTAACGAGCATTGTATAATTGCATTGCAATGCTCGGCTTACACAGGAAGGAGTTTATTATGGCAAAAAAGAAAGTCGAGAATAATATGAAAATTACTGCTCTTTACTGCCGTCTTTCTCAAGATGACGGTCGTGACGGAGAGAGCAACAGTATATCCAATCAGAAGGCTATCCTATCTCAATATGCCAAGGAGCACGGATACCTTCACTCTGAATTTTTTGTAGATGACGGAATTTCAGGTACAACATTTGACCGACCGGATTTTCAGCGTATGCAGAGAATGGCGGAAAATGGCGAAATCGGTACCATTATCGTTAAAGACTTATCCCGTTTTGGAAGAGAAACCATAGAAATGGGTAGACTAACACAAGCGGTATATCCGTCTCTTGGAATAACGTTTATTGCTATTCAAGAAAATGTGAACACCAACACAGGTACAGGACTTGAAATGATGCCGTTTTACAATATTTTTAACGAGTGGTACGCAGAGCAAACAAGTAAAAAGATAAAGGCAGTTTGGAAATCCAAAGCAGATAACGGAGAGCGAGTTTCTGCAGCAGTTCCTTTTGGGTATATGAAGTCCCACGACAATCCAAAACAATGGATTGTTGATGAACCTGCCGCAAAGGTTGTTAGACATATCTTTGAGTTGTGTCTTGCAGGACTTGACCCAATGAAGATTGCACGTTGTTTGGAAGATGAGAAAACTATCATCCCGACCGAGTATTATTATCGTATCGGCAGAAAAACATCACACAAACGACCTACCAATCCGTATCATTGGGAACAGAAAACTGTTCAAGGGATTCTTGAAAACCGACAGTACACAGGTTGCACTGTTAATTTCAAAACTACTTATGTAAGTTTCAAGGTCAAGAAAACCATCCACATTCCCGAAGAAGAGTGGCAGATAATTCCGAACACCCAAAAAGCAATTATTGATGAAGATACATTTGAACGAGTGCAGGAACTTAGAAAGCACCGCCGACGTAATTCAGCAACGGGAAAATCAAGTATATTTGCAGGACTGTTATACTGTGCTGATTGTGGTTCAAAACTTTATTACTGTGCTTCTAAGAGTATCAATGACGGCAAAGAGTTTTATCGTTGCTCGCAGTACAAAGAAAACAGAGGTTCTTGCACTATTCATTACATACGAGATTCTGTGTTAAAAGAATTGGTGCTTGATACAATACGAAAGGTAGCAAAATATGTTGAAGAATTTGAACCCGTATTGCTTTACTTGTTCGCAAAGCAAAATGCATACGTCAAAGAAACTGCAATTCGAAATATGAAGCAAAATCTTGAGAAATCCAAGCGACGCATTAAAGAACTTGATATGCTGATTGAACGCATTTATGAGGATAACGTGCTTGGCAAGATCTCAGATGAACGCTTCTATCGGATGTCTGCAAATTACGAGAAAGAGCAAAAAGAACTGCTCGCCACAGTTGAACATGACGAGCAGACAGTCAAAAAAGCAGAACAGGAAAAAGTTGATTTGAAAGTTTTTCTTAAAGCGATTCGTGAATGTACTGATTTAAAGGAACTAACACCCACGATTGTGAACACTTTGATTAAGCGGATTGATGTTCATAAAAGTGAAAAAGACGAGAATGGAATAAAGCACATTCCAATCGATATTTCATTCACTGCAGTGGGAATTATAAATATACCCACCGAAAAGGAACTGATTGCGACAATGAAAGAAATCCAAGAAAACCCACTAAAAACCGCTTGAAATAAAGAAATACGGTGCAACCTCACAAGTTACACCGTATTTAAATAATACTATCCTTTAGAGTGCGACTGAAACGTACTCTCCTTTTTGTTATGTGTTTATTTATTTGTGTTTTCTTTCCAACCACATTGACGGTGCGAGTGTCAGCAAAATCGGATAAATTTCAAGTCTGCCGAGCAACATCGCAAGTGATAAAAGCAGTTTCGAAAAAGCCGAGTAGTCTGCGTAGTTGCTTGTCGGACCGACAAGTGCAAGTCCCGGACCTACATTGTTGAAACAAGCCGTTGCCGCCGAGAAATTCGTTTCGATATCGAACGGCTCGAAACACAAGAGCAGGAAAATCGCAAAGAAGCAGAAAACATAAACTGCAAGATAGTTGTTTACCGAACGGAGCGTATGCTCACCGACACGCTTATCATCGAGCTTTACCGCACCGACCGAGCGAGGATGAAG
>CADBMQ010000090.1 GCA_902795765.1 Oscillospiraceae bacterium
GATTATAGACCTTATTGCAATCATAGTTGAAAACGAGATTGCGCTGGGCAGTTATGTAGTCTTTTATTTCGATATTGGTTGCATACCATGTGTCATCTCTGCCCGAAAGGCGTTCACAAAGCGCTTCCATATTCGCCCACATTTTTTCGTATTCTCCGAGTTCAAACGAATGCCCCCAAATGTAGAAAATTCTGTGACTCCAAGCATAATCATTGAAAAATCGGTCTATAATGCTATTGTCTTTGAATATTTCTTTAAAATGGCAGGTCGGGTGCCAAAGCAGAAAATCTTCGGGTGTATTGAACATAAATGTCGGCTTTGTTGTGCGTGAATACTCAACCCCGAGCACTCTCATAGCGTAAAGAGTGTCTTCGTTATATGCACCGAACGGATACGACATACCACGCATTATTCTGCCACTCAATCTTTCAAGCTTTTCTCTGTCCTTTTCCATGTCACGAATCACGGCACGAATCGGAACGCTTGTCGGAAAAAGATGATCTGCTCCATGCATCGAAATTTCGTGGTTGGCATATAGCCCACTCAACTCACCGTTAGTAATATAGCCTGTTGAGTTTGCATCATACTCATCAACAAACCTTTCAGAATTGAGATGGAATGTTCCTTTAATTCCGTATTTATTGAAAATATGAATGAGTCGGCGGTCAAAGCAACGACCATCATCAAAGCTCATTGTTATGCAATAATCCTTGCCGTCCTTATAAACATTGTGTTCTATATTCATTATAAAACACCCCTTTTTTATTCTATAAACTGATTATAACACTATATTTTTAAATTGTAAATATTTTTTTGAATAAACACTTTTTTGATTTCCAACAATATAATATATAAAAAGAGTTTATTCGGGAAGGCAGTATTTTATGGTTTGGTTTATTATCGGAATGATTTTTGGCGGTGCAGTTGGTATTGTAACTATGGCAATGTGCCATGCGGCTTCGTGTGCTGACTGCAATTATAAAAATATGGATTAAAAAATCACCCTCGAATGAGGGTGATTTTTATTTATATTACATCTGCTCGGTTGCACCGTATGTCAACAAATCATACTCCTCGGCTGTGACTTTCAATGTGATGTTTGAAACTTCTTTTGCACTATCGAGTGCCAATTTATATAGGTTTGCAACATAGAATTCACGGTCGGTATGATTGATGAAGTGGAGCGCACGAGGTGCGTGTGATGCACGGGGGTTGATTCTTGACGGACCAAACCACGCACAAGCAGTTGAAATTTCCATACCGTTTCTGAGCGGTGTGGTTTCGGTTGTGCCGTCTGCATATTCAAAAACGATTTCGCCAACCTGTTCGCCAAATACGCCACCAATCGGGAAGCCCTTCGGCATACTGACATTACCAACAAACCAAACTGCTTTTGCACCTTTGTCTGCTTTGAATGTGAGCGGAGTTTCTGCATTTACACAGATAGGCTTGTTGTGGAGTTCAACAGGCAAGTTGCCGATTTCGGTTACATCAAACGGCAAAACAGGACCATCATCAAGCACACGCTGTTTACGCTCAACGAACACGAAACGAGAAATCGGAACGAGTGCATGTTCCATCATTGTTTCCCATGCTTTTTCCTGATTTTCGCCTTTGAGTTCGAGCGGACGATAGTCGCCTTCGTCAACTACTGCGCCACAAACATCAACAGATTTGTTTTGTTGCGGTTTTTCGTTGATTTTAGCGTACATCTCGGTGAACACTTTGAGTGTTGAACGAGGATTGCGATAGCGATCTACCAAGCCTTCGCAAAGAACACCGTCATAACAAGCGGGTGCAGAACGGTTGAACTCAAACACTTCCGACCAGCACCATGCTGCTGCACCTGCGAGTACAGGTTTATCGTCATCGTTCTGCCAGAGCTTAATCATCTCTTCAACGAACATTTTGAAAAGATGCGGATTTTCGTAAACGTGGTAACCACCCCACTCGGTGAGCATAAGCGGTTTATCGTTTAACTCTTCTGCTGACTCAATCATTCTCTCGAATGACGGGCTATACGGATGCATTGTGTAGAAATCGAGACCGCACTCTGCAAAGTGCTTTTTGGTCATCGGAATGTCCATACAGTTTGCACCTGAACAAAGGTGAGTCGGATCGTTATCACGGCAAACTTTTGCAGCTGCAACGAGATATTCAGGTGTGAACATACACTCGTTGAAGCTGAGCCAGAATGCCATACTAACACGGTTTCTATCACGAAGAACTATTCTGCGGAGAACTTCAAGACTGCCGTTGAAAATCTCTTCGTTTTTAACATCAGACCACCAAAGTCCCGGCTCTTCCGAAACCATAAGACCGATTTCGTCTGCAATATCCACGATTGTTTTGTGATGCGGATAGTGTACCAAACGAACGAAGTTACAACCTGCATCTTTAATCATCTGCATATCATAACGCATCTGCTCCTCGGTCATTACATGGCCTTGGTCACCGTAAAGGTCGTGACGACATACGCCAACAAGGAACAACGGCTCACCATTGAGAATGAAGCGCTTTTTCGATACTGTGAGTTGTTTGAAGCCAACTTTTTGAATGTCGCACTCGCCATTTGAAAGAGTTGTTGTGAGTGTGTAAAGACGAGGGCTGTCGGGGCTCCAAAGACGAGGATTGTCGATATCAAAATCGAATGATACCTCTGCGTCTGCCTTCATATCAGCAGTTGCAACCTCAACACCTTTATCATCGCAGATTGTAACGCTTACAGTCTGCTCGTCGTTCAAGTCGCACAAAACTTTAACGTGTGCAGTTGACTGTGTGAAGTCATCGTTGAAATCAGTTGTCCAGATGATGTCGGCAATTCTGCTCTTTGCGGTATATTCGATATAAACGTCACGAATAATACCGCTATAATTTTCCCAACCCTCTGACGGGCCGAATGTTACTGTTGTATCAATAACTTTAACGAGCAATTCGTTGTCGGTATCTTTCAAAATGTCGGTAACTTCAAACTCGTAACGGCTATACGGCAACATACTGCCGAGCGACTGTCCGTTCAAAGTTACATCTGCGCTATATGTGATACCATCGAAAATCAAAAATGCTCTTTCGCCGTCCATACGGTCAAACTTGCGTTTAACTTCGGCAAAACCTACGGGACGGTCGGAGTACGGCACACGTTTTTTACCCCATGCGCCGTCGCCTATTCTATAATCCCATACGCCGTTTAAATTCTGCGTCATATAAGATTTCCTTTCCGAGTTTTCATATACTCTTTGAGTTCGTCCATTCTTTTGAGAACTGCGTCTGACAACTTGCTGCCAACCGGCAAACCACAAAGATTTGCGAGAATTTCAGCCGGTGTGTTGTTGTCAACCATCTCCTGCCACTTATCCTCGTCTGCACCACGATAAAGGAGTGCTGCTGCTGCGGTTGTGATAAGTACAGAAGTGTCTGCACCGTAACTGTCGAGCGTTACGAGCGGTCCCATAATACGCTCTGCCTCTTTGAGTTTACGCTGAGGCTCACGAGCGTTTCTTGCAACTGTATCAATGATAGTGCGGTCGCAGAATTTCTCTTTCGAGAGAGCTGCGAACTCTTCCTGATCTTCTTTTGTATAGCCGAACTCTTTGCAAAGAACTTCGTTTGTTGCGGCATAGTTGAGATCGAGCATTTTGAGAATTTCTTCGTCATTTGCTGCCTCGCCATAGTCTGTGAAGCCCTTAACATAGCCAACATAAGCAATTACGCAAGATGCTGCATTGTATGTGTAGAGTTTACGGGTGAGGAAGTTGCCAAATCCGTCAATCGGCTTGATTGCGGGTACGCAAGGTTTATAGCCGTCAAGCGGTTTTGCATCGCATTGCAAGTAGGGATAGTTTTCGGAGTTGATGTCAAGTCCGCCATCCTCGATTGTTGTGCAGAATACAGTTGCTTCTGCGGCTTTAACATTGTCGAGTCCCATTGCATCGAGCAAGGTCTGTGCCGGATGTGATGCGTTCTCGCCTGTGATGATATAACGAGTTTTGCCGTCGTTGATTTTGGTTTTAAGACTTGCGCCAACATCGGGCAAGTTTGTTCCGCCAACCGATACAACAATCAATTCGATGTCCGAGAAATCTGCCTCGTCCCAACCGCTGATTGTGAAGTTGTCAACAACCATACTCTCACGTCTGCCACCGAAGAAGTTAACTTTGAAATAACCTGCTTTCTTCATCTCTTCAACGAGAGCGGCATTTTTATCTACAAACATAATTTCTACGTCGCTTTCAGCGATAAGTCTGCCAATAAAGCCACGTCCGGTTTTACCTGCACCGATAACCGCAATCTTACTCATTGATCCAGCCTCTTTTCTTCAACAAATCAATTTTCTCTTTAACGAGCATACCGATTTCGCCATTCGGGTCAATCTTACATACGTTTTCGATAACGTAGTCAATGCCCTGTTCTTTTCTCATCTTAACGAGTTTCTCTGCAAATTCATCGCCTTCGCTCTCGTAATAGATTGCTGCTGCGATTGCTGTGCAAAGGCTTTCAGGCTTGATGCCGTATTCGTGAACGAGTCTTGCTGAACCTACAAGACGGTCGTCCGGACCGAGTTTGCGGATCGGATCACGAGCGTTACGCTCAATGAAGTCTACGATAGTGTAGTCTTGGAGCTTTGCTTTTGATGTCAATGTGAATGCCAACTGCTCGTCAAGCGGGAAATTGTGCTTTTTCGAGAGTGCTTGTGCTGTTTCTTGATATACACCTTCAAGAATTTCGAGAATTCTCTCATCGTGTGCTGCGTCTGCGATATGCTCGTAGCCAAGCAATGCACCGAGATAAGATGTTGTGCCGTTTGCAGCATTGTAGGTGTAGAATTTACGCTCGAGGAAGCCTATGAAAGACTCAACGAGTTTCAAGCCTTTGATGTCGGGCAAACTGCCAACAATTCTTGATGCGTCAACAGGCAATTCCCAGAAGTTTTGAACGTTTACAACGAGCGGATCTTTTGCAAGTTGATCGGGGTTTGCTTCGATTGCAGAACGCATAATAACTGCCTCTGTTACACCAACGTTTTCTTTGAAGAACTTCTGCTCTTCTTCGTTCAAGAGAGGAGTCATTGCATCACGAAGGATTGTTGCCGGGAGCTTCCAGTTTTCGCAAGTTACGATGTTAAGTGTGCCACCTTTTTTAGCCTTTGCCTTAACACCCTCTGCGAGCATCGGAGCGATCTCCTGCAAGTTTTTACCGCCTACTGCTGTGAATACAGCGTCTGCATCGCCAATTACTTTTGCGATGTCTTCAACATCTGTGAAAGAGTAAGCTTTTACATTTTTAACAGTGCAGCTCTGCTCTGCATTGCCGAGTATATTTACGAAATACTCGCCTTTTTCATTGATAAGGTCAACCAAAGCGTCAGCCTTTTCAATAAATGTAAAGTCGATACCGCTCAAATAGAGCAAGTGACCGACAAATCCACGGGCAATTTTGCCCGCACCAAACATTACACAACTCATTTTAACATACTTCCTTTCAGATTTTTGAATATATTAAACTCGCCTTTCAAGGCAGGGTATAGCCGTTTGAACATTTCAAACCGCTGTCGGAGCATCGATGTGAGCGAAGATGATACGTTGATTTTTCTCTCAATTCGTACACAATCTTCTACTGCAATTTTTATGTCAGCGTAGTCGCCAACTCCAACCGATGCCAACATCATCGCACCAAGTGCCGACGTATCGTTTTGCTTTAATATCACAATCGGAACACCGAACATTGCCGCTTTCAGTCGATTTAAGGTTTCGTCATACGCTCCGCCACCTGCAACTGTTATTTGTGTGCATGGCGGATTGCCCATGTGTTCGTATATGTGATACAAACTGAACACGATACCTTCGAGTGCTGAATATGCAAGTTGTTTTTGCGTTGTATCCGCAGATATTCCAAACCAAACGCCTTTTGCATCTGCGTCCCAAATCGGAGCACGTTCACCGTTTAAGTACGGCAAGAACAATGGTGCGTCAGGTGTTAGACAATCAAGCAAATTTTCATTCGAGCACATTTTTCTTGCCAATGTGCCTGACGCTCCGCTCGAAGCCGTTACACCGTAATGTGCGTTTTCGAAAAAGTACGGTCCACATACGAGTGGAGTGTCGATTGAAGTGTCTTTTGTTACAACTCCCAAATGCTCACTCGTTCCCGTTATGTCGAACATTTGACCGCCTTCGATCATTCCCATTCCGAGGAGTCCGGCAAAGAAATCGTTGCATCCCGTTACAACAGGCACACCTTCGGGTATTCCCGTGAGTTCACTTGCCTCTTTGGTAACATATCCTGCTATTGAATCAGGCTCTGTGATTTCGGGGAGCATTTCGGATTTTATCCCAACGTGTCGCATAAGTTCGCCCGAATACTCGCCCGTATTAAGGTTTGCGAGTTCTCTCCACGAAAACTTATCTGTCACACGTTTGCCCGTTAGTCTTTCGATTAAGTAGTCTTTTGGTTGGCATATATTTTTCACTGAGTGATATTTCTTGATATAAGAAATTCTCGGCAAAGGATACGAGATAATTCTTGGGTGGGGCATCGAGATTTCTTTGATGAACACCTCTTGCGGAATGTCGTTGAGCAACTGCTCAACCTCTTCTGTTCCCACACTTTCTCGCCAGCCGACCGTATGTACACCGTTTTCGGTTTCGTAGATGTACGTTCCTACCTGTGATGAAAGTCCTATTGCACGAACTTCGCTTAAATCAAGAACTTTTGTTGCTCGGCATATCGCATCAAACCAACCTTTCGGATCTGTCGATTCGTAGCCTTCCCTGATTTTCTGCTCTCGTCCGTTTTTGGTTACGATTACTTTAACTCCGGAAGTTCCAAGGTCTATACCTAAAATTCCGTCTCTCATAACTTAAATATCGCCTTTACAAATCCTTGCGGACGATTTCTTGCCATATCGAGCGCTTTGTCGTACTCTTCGAGCGACATAATATTTGTTACGCAAGGTGACAAATCAATAATGCCGTCTGCCATAAGTTGAGCCGCTTTTTTATGCATATTCCAGTTGTTACCTGCACCGATGAGTTTCAAGTTGTTGATGTGAATGTCATCAACTCTGATGCTCATCATTTTGCCTCTGCCGTAGCCAGCCAAAACAACTGCACCGCCCTTGCGGGCAAGACGCAAACAACTTTGAATACAAGATTCGATACCTGTTGCATCAATGATGATGTCTGTGCCATTCGGGTGGTACTTTTTCATTTCTGCTTCGAGGTCCTGTTCTCTTGTTGCGATAACTTTATCAGCGCCAAGTTCTTTTGCGATGTCAAGACGTTTGCTTGAAGTTGCGCAAACTACGATTTTGCGAAGTCCCATTGCTTTTACAACTGCGAGAATACACAAACCGATTGAACCTGCACCCATAATCATACAGGTGTCGCCGAATTTTGCACCCGATTTTTCTACCGAGCCGAGTGCTACACCGAGAGGCTCACAAAGTGCTGCCTTTTCAAACGGAAGTGAATCTTCGATTTCGCAAAGGCCGTAAGTCGGAACGATAACATACTCTGCATAAGCACCGTCACGTTTGAAGCCTATTTCTTCGAAGTCCTTGCAGTAACGCCAATCGCCACTACGACAAGCATCGCATTTAAGGCAAACAACGTCGTTACTACCGATTACTCTTTTGCCGATCCATTCCTTGTCGCAATCGTCGCCAACTGCATCTACAACACCACTCCACTCGTGACCGGGTGTGAGCGGATAGTTTGCAGGAATGTTGCCGTCAATTACTTCGAGGTCTGTTGCACATACCGCTACTGCTGCAACTTTAATTCTTGCAAAGCCGGCAGGCGGTTCCGGAATTGGTTTTTCTGTTAAGAAAACTTCACCGGGTTTATTGATTACAACTGCTTTCATTAAAAACTTCCTTTCGTATAGTTTTTATAATTGTATACTTTCAATGGAGCGGTCTACCGAGTAGAGTGCTGCACCAAGTGCCGCACGGTCAACACGGACTTCCGACAACTCTATTTGACTTTTTGAAATAGTTTCGAGTTTTTCTTTGAAGTTATCAAAGAAAAGGTCTTTATACTGCATACTGTTGCCACAAAGCACTACTCTGTTCAAGCCGAGCAACTGCAAACTGTTTGCAACGGAAAGTGCAAGTTTACTTGCCATATCGTCAAACAACTTAACTGCTTCTGCTTTTTCCATACGAGCGTCATCAGCAAGTTGTTCAAAATCTTTTCCGTATATTTTTGCCATTCCGTCTTGCGATGCGTAAATTTCAAGGCAACCTTTTTTACCGCAACTGCATTTTTCGCCATTCGGGTCAACTGTTACGTGACCGATTTCGAACATACCTGCACGGTTGATTGGCATATTTGAAAACGCTGCCGCCATACCGATGCTCTTATCAAGACGAATGAGCATTGAATCTACCCTCGACTCCACTGCATACAAAATACAATCAGGATCGTGTTCAACGTATACGGGCAAATCAAGTTTTTCTTTGAGAATATCTCTAAGCGGAACGTCTTTCCACTCTTCGCAATCGGGAAAGTTTATCGAAATTCCCTCTTCTGCATCAAGTTTACCCTGCATCGCAACACCAACTGCGAGTACTTCGTACTTACCTGCAAGTGACAACGCTTGTTTTGCAAAGCCGACTATTGCATCTAACAAATCTTCCTTATTATTAAAGTCGAGCGACTGTTCGATTGAACTCATAACCTCGTTTTTAAGGTTTACAACCACTGCTCTCAAACCTGAACGGTTGATATCAAGTCCGATAACGCAGTATCTGTCGCCATTTACTTCGA
>CADBMQ010000091.1 GCA_902795765.1 Oscillospiraceae bacterium
GAGAAAAACAAGATGCTTACTCGTATCTACGGTATCTCGTTCCCGAAAAAGGCTGACCTTGACGCTTATATTGAGCGTATTGAAGAGGCTAAAAAGCGTGACCACAGAAAGCTCGGTCGTGAGCTTGGTTTGTTTATGATGAGAAATGAAGGTCCGGGATTTCCGTTCTTCCTTCCTAACGGTATGATTCTCAAAAATCTTCTTCTCGACTACTGGCGCGACATTCACACAAAAGCAGGTTACGTTGAGATTTCTTCTCCGATAATGCTTAATCGTCAGTTGTGGGAAACATCAGGTCACTGGGACCACTACAAAGAGAATATGTACACAACTGTTATTGATGAACAGGATTTTGCCATTAAGCCGATGAACTGTCCGGGTGGTATTCTCGTTTATCAGTCTGAGCCTCGCTCTTATCGTGATTTGCCGATTCGTATGGGCGAACTCGGTCTTGTTCATCGTCACGAAAAGTCAGGTCAGCTGCACGGTCTTATGCGTGTTCGTTGCTTTACTCAGGACGATGCTCACATCTTTATGATGCCCGAACAAATTCGTGATGAAATTAAGGGTGTTGCTAAACTTATTGACGAAGTTTACAAGTTGTTTGGATTTAAATATCACGTTGAGCTTTCTACCCGCCCTGACGATTCAATGGGCTCGGACGAAGATTGGGAGATGGCTACTGACGCTTTGCGTGGTGCGCTTGATGATCTCGGACTCGACTATGTTGTCAACGAAGGTGACGGTGCTTTCTATGGTCCGAAAATTGACTTCCACCTTGAAGACTCTATCGGCAGAACCTGGCAGTGTGGTACTATTCAGCTCGACTTCCAGCTACCACTTCGATTTGAGCTTGAATACATTGGTGCTGACGGCGAGAAACACCGCCCGATTATGATTCACCGTGTTGCTTTCGGCTCTATTGAGCGTTTTATCGGTATTCTTATCGAGCACTTTGCAGGTGCGTTCCCGTTGTGGCTTGCTCCCGAACAGGTTAGAGTTCTCGCTATTTCCGACAAGCATCTTGACTATGCCAACGAAGTTCTCAGCACTCTTAAAGCTGCCGGTATTCGTGCAAATATCGACACTCGTTCGGAAAAAATCGGTTACAAGATCCGTGAGGCTCAACTTCAAAAAATTCCATATATGCTCGTGCTTGGCGACAAGGAAAAAGAAAGCGGTACTGTTGCTGTTCGTTCAAGAAGCGAAGGCGATTTGGGTGCTATCTCGATTGAAGAATTTGTCAGCCGTGTTAAGGACGAAAATGATAATAAAAAAAATGAGGTAATTGTTTATGAAAGAATATAAAACTGACATTGAAATTGCCCAGGAAAGTCAAATGTTGCCGATTAAAGATATCGCCACTAAAATTGGTTTAAGCGAAGACGATATTGAATATTACGGCAAATACAAGGCAAAGGTTGACTGCAATATTCTCAAAAATATGCAGGATACCCCTAATGGCAAGTTAATTCTTGTTACTGCTATTAACCCGACTCCCGCAGGTGAGGGTAAGACCACTGTTACCGTTGGTCTTGGCGACGCTCTTTCCAAAATCGGAAAGAAAACTGTTATCGCTTTGCGTGAGCCGTCGCTCGGCCCTGTCTTTGGTATCAAAGGCGGTGCGGCTGGTGGCGGATATGCACAGGTCGTTCCGATGGAGGACATCAATCTACATTTCACGGGCGATATGCACGCTATCGGTGCTGCTAACAACTTGCTTGCTGCTATGCTCGACAACCACATTCATCAAGGCAACTCGCTCAATATTGACACTCGCTCTATTACTTGGAGAAGATGCGTTGATATGAATGACAGACAGTTGCGTAATGTTGTTGACGGCTTGGGTGGTAGAGTTAACGGCTTCCCTCGTGAAGACGGATTTGATATTACTGTTGCGTCTGAGATTATGGCTATTCTTTGTCTTGCGACCGACATTGTTGACCTTAAAGAAAGAATTAAGTCTATTATCGTTGGCTACAACACAAGTGGTGAGCCTGTTACCGCAGGTGACCTTAATGCTCACGGCGCTATGACTGCTCTTTTGAAAGACGCTATCAAACCGAACCTTGTGCAGACACTCGAACACACTCCTGCGTTCATTCACGGTGGTCCGTTCGCTAACATTGCACACGGTTGCAACTCTGTTATGGCAACAAAAACTGCGCTTAAATTTGGCGATTATGTTGTTACAGAGGCTGGTTTTGGTGCCGACCTTGGCGCTGAAAAGTTCCTCGATATTAAGTGCCGTGCGGCAGGTTTGAAGCCCGATGCAGTTGTTATTGTTGCAACCATTCGTGCGTTAAAATCGCATGGTGGTGTTGCTAAGGCTGATTTGAATGAAGAAAATCTTGAAGCGCTCGAAAAAGGTTTGCCTAACCTTTACAAACACATCGAAAATATGACCGAGAATTTCAAGTTACCTTGCGTTGTTGCGATTAACGAGTTCGTTAAGGACACAGAAGCAGAAATTGCTTTGGTTGAAAGCAAGTGCAAAGAGTTGGGTGTTAACATTGCTCGTTGCAAAGTTTGGGAAAACGGTGGCGATGGCGGTATTGACCTCGCTAACGAGGTTGTTAGACTTTGCGAAGAGCCGAATAACTTCACATTTACTTATCCTGATGAGATGGATTTGTTTGAGAAAATCAATGCAGTTGCTCAAAAGGTTTACGGCGCTGACAAGGCTAACTTCACTCCTAAGGCTCGTAAGGAACTCGATAACTTGCAAAGACTTGGTTTTGGCAAGTTGCCCGTTTGTATGGCTAAAACGCAGTATTCGCTCTCTGATGACCAAACAAGACTTGGTCGTCCGACAGGTTTTGATATTACTGTTAGAAGCGCGAAAGTTTCTGCCGGTGCAAGATTTATTGTTTGCCTCACAGGCGATATTATGACAATGCCCGGTTTGCCGAAAGTTCCGTCTGCTGAGAAGATTGACGTTGACGAAAACGGCGTAATCTCGGGACTTTTCTAATCGAATAGTTGAAATAATAAAAGTAACCATCGTTAAGTCGATTGACTTAACGATGGTTTTTCGTTATCTTGCGGGAC
>CADBMQ010000092.1 GCA_902795765.1 Oscillospiraceae bacterium
CAGAAAGTTCTACTCACCAAAGCAAAGTGGTATTTATTTGAGCATTCTTCTGCGTCCGAATATTAGTGCAACGCAGTCGCTTTGTATAACAACGACAGCTGCCGTTGCCGTTTGCAGAGCACTTGAAAATACTCTAAAAATCAAGCCGAAAATCAAGTGGGTGAATGATATTTTTGTCGATGACCGAAAAGTCTGCGGAATTTTGACAGAAGCGTCACTTTCGCTTGAAAGCGGTGGACTTGATTGGGCGGTACTCGGCATTGGACTCAACGTTTCAACTCCCGAAGACGGCTATCCCGATGAACTCAAAGAGATTGCCTCGTCAGTTTTGAGCAGTTCCGATGTGGAAATTCGCAGTCAACTCGCTGCCGCAATAATTGACGAATTTTTGGATATATACCCGAATGTAACAGATAAGTCGGTGCTTGAAGACTATCGCAAACGCAGTCTGCTTGACGGCAGAGAAGTGACGGTAATTCGTGCAGACGAGCAAGAGAGGGCGACTGTCATCGGCATAGACGATGACTATTCGTTGATAGTCAAAACTGAAAATGGCGAACGCAGAATTAAAACGGGTGAAGTCAGCGTCAGATTGTAAATTTCGACTTGACAACATCACCACACATTGATATAATAATTTCGGGAATGAGGTTCTCCCAAGGGCAACTTAAACCGCTGTAAGGCTGATGACTTCTGTGATTTTTCACAGGGGGCATTGGCTTTTTTGTTTGAAAGGAAGATTTTATGCTATCATCACTTGCACTTATTTTCATAGTCGGACTATCTGCTGCAGGAATATGCAAAGCAATAAAACTGCCGAGAATAATCGGTATGCTTGCAGTTGGTGCGGTACTCGGACCATATGTATTGAATTTGCTCGATCCGTCAATACTCGGCATCTCGTCCGAACTTCGAAAAATGGCGCTCGTCATAATTCTAATCAAAGCAGGACTGTCGCTAAATGTTCGTGACTTAAAAGAAGTCGGCAGACCTGCAATTTTAATGTCATTTCTGCCTGCCGTGTTCGAAATGCTCGGATGTATGTTGATAGCCCCACCGTTACTTGGCATTTCGCTCACAGAATCTGCACTCGTCGGAGCGGTACTCGGTGCAGTTTCACCTGCCGTTGTTGTGCCGAAAATGGTTCAACTCATCGAGCAAAAACTCGGCACAAATAAAAAAATCCCACAACTAATACTTGCGGGAGCGTCACTTGATGATGTATTTGTAATCGTGCTTTTTTCGGTGTTTTTGGGAATGAACTCGGGCGACGGAGTTAGCCTGATTAAATTCGCAGATATCCCAATTTCGATTATCACAGGTGTGGTTGGTGGCATTTTAGTCGGCATAATATTGTCGCTCGTGTTCGAGTGGTCGTATAAACATAGCCGACTGATAAAAAACAGTATGAAAGTCGTTTTAATACTCGGTAGTGCGTTTTCGCTCGTAGCATTTGAAGATTTAGTCGCAAAGTGGTTTGCGTTTTCGGGACTTATTGCCGTAATGTCGATGGCTTGTACAGTTCAGTTGAAGTCAATAAAAAGCGTTTCTGAACGTTTGTCGCAAAAATTCGGCAAAATTTGGATAGCCGCAGAGGTTATACTATTTGTACTTGTAGGAGCGGCAGTTGACTTGCGATATACACTTTCGGCAGGACTTCCCGCACTTTTCCTAATATTAGGTGCACTCGTATTTCGCTCGGTCGGAGTTGCAATCAGCCTTGTGAAAACAAACTTAAATCGCAAAGAGCGACTGTTTTGCGTAATCGCCTATCTGCCGAAAGCAACAGTACAAGCGGCAATCGGCTCTGTTCCACTCGCAATGGGCTTGAAATGTGGCAATTTGGCGCTTTCAGTAGCCGTGCTTTCAATAGTAGTAACTGCGCCTCTCGGAGCATTTTTGATGGAGATAACGCAAAATAAATTATTGGATAAAGAATAAAAAATGAGTCGAAAAACTCATCTTATTTGATAGTTGTATTTAACACGTGTATATGATAAAATACACATAAAGGGAGACAGAAAGTTTATGAAACAATTGATTATTTTTCTTTTGCCAGCTATTATATGTATTTCAAATTTTGCGATTGTTTCATGTGCAGATGAAGGAATACAACTTCAAGATTTGGGAAAAGTCAGCACGCACACATTAACACAAAAGGGACTTTTGTCGAGCAATCCTGAATTTTACTTTATTTATGGTATGGGAGTGAGTGAGCAGAGTGCACCTGCTCCGATAAAATTAAATTGGTCGTCAAGTCTTTCAGGTGAGTTTGAAGTGGAATTGAGCGAAAACGAAGAGTTTACCAACCCGAAAATCTACAAAACAATTTCTAAATCACTTAGTGTAACCAACCTTAAAATTGGAACAACTTATTATTGGAGAGTTTCGTGCAATGATGTGAAAAGTTCTGTCGGCACATTCACAACAGAGGTTTGTTATCCAAGAAATCTCAGCATTTCGGGAGTTACAAACGTTCGTGATTTAGGCGGATATGTGACCGCAGACGAAAAGACGATAAAACAAGGTTTGCTTTTTAGAGGTGTCAAGCTTACTGCGCTTGGTTCGTCAAGCATTGCAATAACCGAAGAAGGTGCAAAAACACTTGTAAACGAACTTGGAGTTAAAACAGAAATCGACTTGCGTCTAAAAAAAGAAATCGGTAAATATACAGATTCAATTCTTAATACATTTAGCGGTCTTGATAGAAAAGTTCAGTATATTAACTGTCCGATTGATTATTCAAGCGAAAGTCCGTTTTACTTTTTGATGAGAGATTGCAACAAGCAGAGTGCAAAGGAAATATATGAGATTTTGGCAGACGAAAGCAACTATCCGATATACTTCCATTGTTCAATCGGAACCGATCGCACAGGCGAACTTGCAGATCTAATTCACTATCTTTGTGATGTAAGTGAATATGACGCAACCTATGATTACATCTTTTCCAACCTTGGAAATATAGGTAGCAAGCGTTCGCCTAAACAAGTAACAAGAACAGCGTTAAAAGAGCTTATAACTTCGAAATACGGTTATACAGTAAACGCAGAATCGGTGGCGAACTGCCTTAAAAGCGAACTCGGATTGACCGATAAAACTCTAAACAATATAGTTAACATTTTGACAACTTCTTCCGATTCGTTAGTGAATGATAGTTATGACAATCAGTTTTTGAAAATAAATGCAAACAGCCAAACATCATTCACACGCAAATTGAATAATCCAATTTCAAAGGGCAAGGCTTATGACTTGAATTTAAAAGTTAAGGCATCAAAAAATTGCACAGCAGAAAACTTTGTCACACTTGCATCGGATAAAGAATGCACCCAAAATGCGGTTGTTTCATCAGCAACGTTAAATGAGCAGTGGACGACTATAAATGTGCATATTCCGTCATCGCCAGCAGATTATAATTACCTTAAATTCACAATTCCAAGCGAGCTAAAAGGCGTAGATATCTGTGTTGACGATATAATTGTCTATAATCCAGGTAATTCAGTTTCACAAATAGTAGACCTGCTCCAAAAATACGATTTGAACTATAAATTGAAAAGCGGAGATGATTATGTTGATAATTTTGACGGTAGTCTAAATATCGCATCAAATGTTGACGAGAGTTTAGCAAGCTCAACTAAATCCCTCGTTAAAAAAGGAGATATAAATAAGGATAGTGTAGTGAACTTGCTTGATTTATGCGCATTGCTTAAAATAATAGGCAACAACCCAGTTGATATCAGCACTTATGATGTGAATAACGATGGAGTGGTAAATATCAAGGATGCGGAAACTATGATGAGCATTATTTTTAAATAGTAAACATCAAATAAAAAAGATGAGTCTTAAAACTCATCTTTTTTTGATTTCTTCTTTAAAATCACAATCAGTAATATAGCAACAATAGTAAAAGAAAGTGCGATTAAGCTTTGTTGTATAAACATTAAAGTTGTCGGTTTTAATAATTTTATCCGAAGTACCAATTCCATTTCAAATCAAAGTTGCTACCTGACGATTGATAAACGAACATTCTGCCCTTGCCTTGTTCGGCACCTGCACTATAACAATAATATGCTCCAACATCGTCTTTCTTGTC
>CADBMQ010000093.1 GCA_902795765.1 Oscillospiraceae bacterium
TTACTATTATATCACGGAGGTTTTTTGCTAAAGCCTTTTTATCCCCCCAGTAGAACTGGGGGTTATTTTGCGCCTTATGGCACCAAAGAAAACTGACTTCGATGAAATTACGAAGTCAGTTCGTTTAAAAAATACAGAAGCTTAAACCTCTTAACCTGCTTCATAAGTCAAAAATACCCTCCTTTGAAAAGACCTAAAAGCTTTTCAAAGGAGGGTTGTTGTATCTTATATATCGTTAATTCTTTTGTAATATATATTTGTAAGCATTGCTACTTACACACATACCAGTATTGTTATTTTTGCATGTACATTTACCGCATGATCCACAATTTTTCAGCACACTTGTACCAACATAAAAATTACCGTCACAACAAGCTCGATTTATATCAACTGAAAATGAAACACCGCCGACAACTACATAGTCTTGATTTTCTTTTACATTTCCATTTTTCCCAGTATCCGAACACATACCACCGATAAACTCAATGTTTTGACCTCCGTTTACATTTTCAAGCTCTTCATCTTTAAGCATTCTATTATCTTTCATTACTTTAACTCCTTTTCATATAATTTTGTTTCCGTTTACTGAAATAAATATTGTGGTTTATTTCATTTTATTGCTACTATCTTGTTCAAATATGTCTCCCGCTGCCGAAACAAATCCCAATTCATCATCGGAAAGCTCTATCTTCTGCCTTTTTTCGGTTTCGACAATCAATCTTTCAAGGTGATCGTTTTTATTGAATTTATGATAATCAAAAAGAGCTTTCAATTTATTTTCCATAGGAAATCTCCCTTCTGTTTTATATCTATTTATACGATACAAAATCGAAAACGGCTACTTATTTTTCAAATAATTTTTCATTTCTTCTAATGCCTTATTTTGAAGCACCTTGACATAGGCATAAGATATATCCATTTGCTTTGCAATTTCAGTCAGAGTTTTGCCATTATAAAATCGCATAATTATTATATCTCTTTTCCGTTCATCGAGAGATTCCAACGCATTCGCAAGCGTTTCCAACATTTCCGCATTACAAACCTCATCTTCCACAGAGGTTCCGTCATTCGCTGTTTGCGGAATTTCATCAAGCACACGCCTTGTACGGAAATAGTCCGTCAGCGTGTTTCGAGTAATGGTATAAATCCATGTAGAAAGGGAAGCTTTTGTTTCGTCAAAAGTATCCAGCTTCTCATAAATTTTAACAAAGACATCAGATGTCAGTTCCTCTGCCAAATGATAATTACCGATTTTTGAACACATATATCCGAAGACCTTGCCATGATAATCGTGATAAATTTTTTCATTTTGCATATCAATTATCATATTGGCCTCCTTTCGTCAATTTGTTCTGTGTCGATGTCTAATCTCTGACGCTCAACGAGTTTTGCAAAGTATCCGTTCTTTTCAATCAACTCTTTATATGTACCTTCTTCAACGATTTTTCCGTCTTCAAGATAGATAATTCGGTCGGCATTTTGAATGGTGGAAAGGCGGTGTGCAATCACAATTCTTGTACATTCAAGCGACTCTATCGCTTCTGATACTTTCTTTTGCGTGATATTGTCAAGTGCGCTTGTTGCCTCATCGAACATCAGTATCTTCGGCTTTGGCGCAACTGCTCTCGCAATCATCAATCGTTGTCACTGACCACCTGAAATACCACCTTGTCCTTGCGAGATTATGGTGTGCATTCCCATTGGCATAGCACGAATATCATCGGCAATGGAAGCGATTTCCGCCGCTTTCCAAGCCTCGTCCAATGTGAGTTCAGGAGCGGTTATCACAATGTTGGAATAGATATCCCCGAGAAACAGTTTTCCGTCTTGCATTACAACACCGATTTTTCTTCTCAGCGACTCAGAATCAATCTTTGCAATATCCTTTTTATCATAGAAAATACTGCCCTTCTGCGGTTTTTCAAATCCGAGAAGCAGACGCATCAATGTACTCTTGCCACAACCTGTTGAGCCAACTACTGCGAGATATTCTCCCGACTTGATTTTCAACGACAAATCATCAATCACATTCGGCATAGAATCGTCATAACGGAACGATACGTGGTTCAGCTCAATAGCTCCGTGAAGTTCTGTAATATTCTCTTTTCCCTCGTGAGTTTCAGGCTCTGCCTCCATAATAGGTTTTGCCATTTCCAATGTGGGACGAATGTTTGCCACAGTTGCGGCAATAGTTGTAACGGACATAAATGCCGCCGAAACCATACCGTATGCGCTGTTAAAGGCATAATAGTCTGCAACTCCAACGTGATTTCGTATTGCAATGGCATAGATAACAAGCGTACCAATCAAAGACAATGCAAGAGAGATTGTTCCGCTGATTTACAAAAATATCGGCGGATTATATGCAAGTTGAGCCTCCTTTGAGTACAGCCTTGCCCAACGAGAGAACATACGTTTTTCTGCACCTGCAAGTTTGATTTTTTGAATACCCGTGATAGTCGAATAGGTCAAGCCACTAATCTTTGCCGAGATTTCCATTCGCTGTCTGCTGACTTTCATCTGCACAAAGGTTGTAATCAATGACAACACAATCGTTGCGATTGTTATTGCCAATGACGGTATGACGAGCGATGGAGCAAACACAAAAATCTGCCCGATATAGACAAGAGAAAAAACAGAAGTCAATCCCGTCATACCGATGGTGCTGAAAATTGTCGAGCAAAGCGACTGCACATAACCCGCTCTCTGCGATAGTTCACCCGCAGGATACTCTTTGAAAAATGAAGGTGGCAAACTCATAATTCGGTTCATTACCGCCGCTTGTACTGCGATATTCTGTTTAATTCCGATACGGGAATTGATAAGGCTCTGATATGCGCTGAAACAAAGTCGGCTGATTGAAAAGCAGACCACAAACACGGCAAGTGACAACAAAACCTGATAACTTCCGGATCTCAAAACATCTCCGAAAAGCCACTTGGTGAACAATGGCGAAAGCAACCCGAGTGCAGTCGAAAGGCACATCAAAACAAGATACAAAACAACGTCCGAAACTCGGAGTTGTTGCACCATAAATTTCAGCAAATCTCCTATACGCAGAGATTTGAGTGGCAACGGCTCATAGAAGCACACCGCTTCCTCATCCAAAAAATGCTCGTTTTTTCTGCTCACTCTAATCTGCTTTCCGCTTTTGATATCAACAAGTCGATACCCCGAGAATTTTCCTGGTAGTAGTGCGACAGCAGAGCCGTCTTCTTTCATTGTGCCGAGCATAGCACCCACCGCACGGCGATACCAACCTTTATCCAATGTAACTGTACGGTTCCTGATGCCGTACGGACGCATTCGATATTCAATCTGTTCGTCTACTGTTTTGATTTGTGGCGGAATATCTTCTTTTTTAGCCTTGCAATGATAGAATTTCAATATCTCGTCTATTGCGGAATCGGCAATCTCGTTCTGACTGAGTGCCTCACGCAGACGAGTGCCCATTACTGCATCGGAAATGGAATCAATGGCATCTTCAAAATTGGCATTATCTGACTGCTCACGATATCGTAATTGTTCTTCAAACCAACTCATTTGTCTGCCTCCTTATTCTGCCGTGACAAGATCACGATAGATAGAACTGCTTTCCATCAGTTCCTTATGCGTACCGTAATCCACAATTTTTCCGTGTTCCATAACGATAATCTTGTCACTTGAACGAATAGTTGAAAGTCTGTGGGCTATGACAATACAGGTAATTCCTCTTTGGCGAATTGCATTAACCAACGCATACTCGGTTTTTGCATCAAGTGCGCTTGTCGCTTCATCGAGAATAACAATAGTCGGGTCCTGTGCCAATGCACGGGCAATTTCAAGACGTTGTCTTTGACCTCCCGACAAATCTTTACCGCCTTCAATAAGCTTATGCTGATAACCTTTCGAGCGATTCATAATATCTTCGTGTATCTGTGCATCGTGAGCGGCAAGAATCATTTCAAAATCCTCGATACTGTCGTCCCACATTTTTATGTTATTGGCAATGGTGTCTTCAAAAAGAATAACGTCTTGATCTACAACTGCAACAGACCCATGAAAAACATTTTTCGCAATTTCGTTCATCGGCTTTCCATCAAACAAAATCTCACCACTCCACGGCTGATACAATCCTGAAATCAACTTAGATATGGTGGATTTACCACAACCCGACGCACCAACTATGGCAACGCTCTTTCCAGGTTCAACCGTCATATTAAAGTCTTTTATCAATGGTTCATCAAGTGGCGAGTATCCGAAAACCATATTTTTAATTTCAATCTTGCCTGATAATTTTTTCAGTTCATCACTATCGTTGCTTTCACTAAATACCACATCATCGGGGTACTCCATAACATCGTCTTCTCGCTCCATTTGAGTTCTCATTTCCTGCAAGGTCTGTCCTGCTGAAATGAGTGTTGTGGCAGGGGACATAAACGATGTCAAAAAGCCTTGAAATACCATAATCATACCAACTGTAAACTCTCCCTGCATCGTCAACCACACACCGAGAAACAGAACGGCATTACTCGCAAGTGATGACACAAATTCCGGAATCATACCGAGATATTGATTGAGTTTCAAAAACTTCACTTGCTGAGTGTTGACACTTGCTTGATAGCCTGACCATTTTTTGAAATACCCGTTTTCTGCGCCTGATGCCTTGATTGTTTCAATCATTTCAATTCCTGCAACTGTGGCGGCACCGAGTTTTGCATTGTCACGCATAGAAACACGTGTTATGTTAATACGCTTTTTGGATATATATCGTGACACAAAGGCATTGATTGTAAGCGAAGCGAGTCCGATAATTGTTAGCATTATGCTATAACGCAACATTACCACAAAATAGAATATCATCATAAATATATTGAGCAAAAGTGGTGCGAATGTGCCAATTAATGTGTTGGCAATGGCGGCATTGTCGCCTTGTCGTCCTTGAATATCACCCGGCATACGTTGAGAGAAAAACTTCATAGGCATTTTAAGAATTTTCCACATATATGTGGCATTTCCCACCGCCGCCATTTTACCATTAATGCGAAGCGAATATATCGCTTGTAATGCAGACATCACGATTTGTATAACATTGAATGCACCGAGAAACAACAAAAACGGCGTTGTCCATGAGGAGTCCCTACCTGTCAGCAAATGGTCGAGAAAAACACGGGAAAACGCAGGTTGCACAAATCCCATAATTGCCGCAACTATACCCGTCAACATTGTGAAAACAATAGCCGTGCTTGTACCTTTCAGTCGCTTTGCGGCAAATGAAAGCATACTTTTCGGTTTGCCTGACGGTACAAAAGACTCCGACGGCTCAAACATAAGGCAAACACCTGTGAAGGATTCATCGAATTTTTCCATCGAAACACTGTAATTGCCCTTTGCGGGGTCATTAAGATATGCTTTTCCGTTTTTAAAGCCGTTAAGCACGACAAAATGATTAAAATTCCAATGAACGATACAAGGGAATTTTCCTTTTTCTTTGAGCAATTCCGGTTCGTAACGATAACCCTTGGCAGTTAGTCCGTAAAATCTTGCAGCTTTTAGTATATTTTGTGCTTTCGAGCCATCTCGTGACACTCCGCAGTCCTCTCGCACTTGCTCCAATGGTATCCATTTATTGTAATATGCCAAAATCATACAAAGACACGCAGCACCACATTCAAGTGCTTCGAGTTGCATTACAACCGGAACTTTGGCAACTCCCTTTGTGACTGGCGTTTTAATATTTTTACTCATATCTTTGTCCTCAATTCAAAATGAAAGATATGGGCTTTATGCTCTCGATAATGACTATGCCCTCATAAAGGCATCAGGTATTGTTTGCTCCGATTTGAGAGTGCAGACACTACCCTTGTCATCCGAACTGATTTTGGTGATGGTTGCTTCAAAATCGCCAAACTTCACGGTCATACCTACACGCACAGACGATATTTTATCATCGGCAATGTAGCAGCCAGCAGAGCCGTCTTTTGCACGAACATCGGCATTAGCGGTGCTTTCTATTTGCCCGAACACACACCAAATGCAGACTCCCAAAAGCAAGACAATGACGCTTACGAGCAACAACCACACACCAGGGTTCGACACCTGAATATAATCATTAAGACTTTCAGGGGATTTAACTTTATCAAGACTTTTCTTTCTGAAAATTTCTTCGCTCATATAAATATTTCTCCTTGTTGCATTTCATTGAAATTTGTTATCACAGAAGAGTTATAAATTCTCATCTTATTTGCTATCAGGGATTACTTCCATAATTGCCTCTATCGGACATTCGAGAGCCTCGCAGATACGAATAAGAATGTCCACATTGACATTTTCCCCTCTGTTCAGTTTGTTCAGCTTGTAACTGCTGATATGCGTCTTTGCCATAAGGTCTTTTTTCTTCATATCTTTATCTATCAGGAGTTTCCACAATTTTTATAACTAACTGACATAAATATTTCCTCTCAATCAATATTATTGTTTTTTCAAAATCATAAGTCTTTTATATTAAAAAATGTGAAAAAGTCAACAAAAACAGAGAGTTCTCGCATTTTTCTGTCGAATTTTTTACATATTTAAATCAGCGTATAACAAAAGAGAAAAAGCAGTCAAGCTTTTTTGCCTGACTGCTTTTGTGTTACTAAACGAATTGAAAGTTCTCAGCACATATCATACAATTTTTCCAACACTTTGACCATTGCAAGGGTATCAAGGTTGCAATATGCAAGTAAATTCTTACGAATTACTGCCTGTTCTTCGGGGGTATGGTTCACAAGGTCGGGATATGCGTTCATTGCTTCGCTACCATTATGAATGCCTTCGAGCGAGTGGTAATCAAGTTCGGGATCGTTCGGGCATAATGCGGGTAACACGTACTTGATAGAATATGAGCCACTAAGCTCTTTTGAATAATAAAACTTGTTTTTAAAAGGTATCATCAAGTCTTTGATATTATCGTGAATGTTCATCAAATGCTCTGCGAGGTAAGGGTAAAGTTCCGCCATTTCTCTAATTCGTGTTTTCTCGAACGCATCGTTATAAACAAGAGTGCAAACATCCTTTGGAATATCTCTGCACATCTGCTCACACAAAGCTCGTCTTGGATCTGTTGTCGGATCGCCTAAAAACTCTCTATGTTCCAATTCGCCACCCTTCTCGTATTGAATATGAAGCGAATATTGGAACGGAATTTGCTGATTTGGTTTTAAATCGTCAAACAAAGGAACTGTTTGCTGATATGTTTCAAAATCGAGATAATAAATCGGATATTCGTATTCATCTACACACGACTTAATTTTCTCCTTGTCAATATAAGGCGGAAGATTTTTATATTCAGCTTCGACCTGCATCTTTTGATTTTTCGACAACTTAATGCCTTGCTCAATCACATCTTCGTAGGACATAATTCCCTTATGATACAACTCATATTTTTTTGCCGAACTAATTCTGCTAATATCAAAAACAGACGGGCTCGGGAGATGTCTTGAACAGTATTTATAATAAATACATTCATACGGCTTTTCGCAACCAACATCAATGTCCTTTAAGGGTTCGATCTCTCCAACATCTGCAAGATAATTGCTGATATCATCTATATTTTTCTGCACGTCGGCAAGTTTTGCAAAACAAGTTTCTGTGCAGTCTTCGAGCGTGAACAACTGTTGCAAATCAAGTTCGCCATGACGCACATAGTTGCCGTTAATGTGCAGATTATAGATGCCTGTTATATCAAGCCCTGCTTTTTTCAAAACAAAAAGTTGATATGTCATATCGTCAAAATAGACATCACGAATATGAGAAGAGCTTTTAACTTCAACAATATCCCAACCGTCCGAATTCTTATGTAAGATGTCAACTGCACAGTATAATCCGTCTTCGCTGAAAGACGCCTCGCAAATATTGATTGTGCCGTTTTCGATTTCCCGTTGGGTACGCTCAATCATTTTGCCAAGGTCAAGACTACCGTCTTCTTTAAATTCAGTAACCTCAACAAAATCGCCATAGTATTGCATAGCCAAATCGCCAACCACATCTCCGTTTGCAAAAACGGCTTCAAGACTTTGATTAACGACTGCCTTTTCGGGCATATATTTGTCCATCCAAAGCATCTTCGGGCATTGTAATCCTCTAACATATTTTGACTTACTTAAACGCATAATTACTCCACTCTCAATATTTTTTATTTTATTATATCATATTATCAACAACCAATCAACGAAATTGAAAAATACCGTTGGCAAATTTGTTGACACAAATACCCAAAACATATATAATATTTTTACAACTCAGATTTAGTTGGAAAGTACATTAAAAATAGGAGAATTGATTTGAAAAAAATAATGGTAAAATCGGTACATGACGCTTTCGAGTACGTTATGCAACACTATTACCCTGCGGGCTTGGAAGAGATGGTCGAGAGGTCCGACACCTATGTCGTCATTTCCATTCAAGACTCGCATACGGGTGGTTTTGGTGTTAAGTTCACCGAAAATCAGTTCTGCAAGGGTGTCTTGACTTTGTATTTTGATGATATCGAGCGTGAAGTCGATGGCGCAGTCTTGTTCTCCGACGAAATGGCGCAAGAGATAATAAAGTTCATCAGAACATATAATAATAAAGTCGATACTCTGCTACTCCATTGCTACGCAGGTCAGTCGAGATCTCGTGCGGTAGGCGCATTTGCGTTTAAGATGTTGGGTGGGGACAATTCGGCTTGGTTCGAGAAATATTCTCTAAACCACTATGTTTATAATGTGCTTAATAACTGCAAAATTTAGTTTAAATCATTTGGCAAATTTCCCAAAATGGCATAGCAAAAACTGTTATACTTGTCTATTGACGAATTTGCCAAAAACTGATATATTTAACTTAAAATAACTCCACTTGAATGAGGTAGTTGCAATGAAAATGCCAAGTTGGCTTGAAAATGCCGTTTTTTACGAGATATATCCGCAGTCGTTTAAAGACTCAAATAGCGACGGCATCGGCGATATCAAAGGTATGATTCAAAAACTCGATCACATTCGTGATTTAGGGTGCAATGCGATTTGGATAAATCCGCTTTTCGACTCGCCGTTTATGGACGCAGGATATGACATTTCAAACTACTATCAAGTTGCTCCGAGATACGGTACAAATGATGATTTGTGCGAGTTTTTCGAGGAAGCGCACAAGCGAAATATCAAGGTGATTTTGGATTTAGTCCCTGGTCACACATCGCTCGAGCACGAATGGTTCAAGCAGTCGGGCAAAATGGAGAAAAATGAATACACCGACCGATATGTTTGGACAAACAGTTGTTGGGAAATGCCAAAGGGATTGAACTTTATCAATGGTATGTCCGAGCGTGACGGTTGTTGCGTTACGAATTACTACTCCTGCCAGCCTGCTTTGAACTACGGCTTTGCCAATCCGACCGAAAGTTGGCAACAGTCAACCGAAGACGAAGGCCCGAAGGCTACGTTTGAAGAACTCAAAAACATTATGCGTTTTTGGCTCGGTATGGGCTGTGACGGATTTCGTGTTGATATGGCAAACTCGCTTGTCAAAAACGATGAAGACAGCAAAGCGACTATCGGCAAATGGCAAGAAATTCGTCAGTTTATTGACACCGAATTCCCAAATTCGGCACTCGTTGCCGAGTGGGGAGACCCTGCAAAGTCGATTGCAGGTGGCTTTCATATGTGCTTTTTGCTCCACTTTGGCGACACCTATTACAACGATATGTTCCATTGTGACGAGCCGTTTTTCTCGGCAGACAAGCGTGGCTCGGCAAAGAAATTCATTGAAACCTACAAACGAAATATGCTCGAAACCAACGGCGAGGGGCTTATGTGTATCCCGTCGGGCAACCACGATATGCCGAGAATGGCAAAGTATTTGGACGAAACTCAAATCAAACTTGCGTTCTCGTTCATTTTCGCAATGCCAGGCGCTCCGTTTGTCTATTATGGCGACGAAATCGGTATGCGTTATCTCGAAGGAATAACATCGGTCGAGGGTGGTTACGGACGAACAGGTTCTCGTTCGCCGATGCAATGGAGCGACAACACAAATGCAGGATTTAGTTGTGCGCCAAAAAGCGAGTTGTACATACCGATAGATGAGTCGGACGACCGACCGACTGTTCAAAAACAGATGACAGACGATAACTCAATTATGAACGAGGTTCGTCGCCTTATCAAACTGCGACTCGACCACAAAGCATTGCAGAGCAGTGCGAAACTTGAATTTGTGACCGATGACTATCCGCTTATTATCAAGAGAACTTGCGATGACGAGGAGATAACAATTATCATCAATCCGTCAAGTGAGCCTGTGCGAGTTGATGACATTGACGGCGAGATTTTATACTCTGTTTGCAAAAATGCGACCTTGAAAAACGGTGGTTGCGAATTGGACGGATGTTCGACTGCGTTTGTGAAAACAAAGTAAATCTAATTTAATACACACAAAAAGAGCAGACTTTTTCAGTCTGCTCTTTAATTTACATTTGATATCAATATGCGTTCGCATCGGGAAGCACAATTGGACCGTCAGAAGTTGTCGGCAAAGTCGGTTTTGCGGCTTGGGTTGTCGGAGTCGGGTTTGCCTTTTTAGTACCCGTACCACCTGCATTTTCGTTCCACGCATCGTTGTTATTAACTTTGCGTGTGCCGATTACATTGCCGTTTGCGTCCGTCACGTTCTCGTAGTCGCCCCAATCAGTACCCCAATCGAGATTTTTCTCGTCATTATCGAAAGTTTCATCCGGCAGATACTCCTCGGTGTGATTACCGTTTGCCAATGTTGAAACAACGGTTGTCGGTTCGCCATTCGGCTTACTGTTGCAACAGGTTGTGCAACAACAGTACAAAATTGCCACGCAAATCAATATCACAACGACAATCGCTATCAAGATATATATTTTCTTTTTATTGTTCTTTTTGTTTTCCATTGGACTTTTCCCCTTTTCTTCGGCTTAATTTACTTTTCACACCCATCGCAAGTCTGCGAACGGGATAAATCGTACTCCAAGTATGGATATAAATTTTATATGTAAGCGAATTCAAATCGCAGTTTCTGCCGTTGCGAGTGAAGCCCGTCATAACGGCGATGACATTTGATTCGGGAACATACTCGGCTCTCGGGCAGTTGTCGCCTCTAACCATATAGCCGTCTTTCAGTACTTTCACAACTCGGTGCAAAACATAACTTTTGCCCCTTTTAAACAAAACAACATCGTGTTTTCGGCATCGCTCGGTCTTTTTTTTGAGTGTGAATGTATCTTTCCCTTGCCGTATCATCGGCATCATACTAACTCCAACATTTGAATAAACCAACTCGCCGTATTCGTCAAGATACTGCTCGAAAGACATCTGCTTTATATTCTCACTCATCTATCGCTCCGATTTTTCGCAGTTGCTCGATGACTTTGTGAACATCTGTCGCAACTCGCTTTTCGTCTGCGTCAAAGCGTTCGCACAACACTTTTACGATGCTCTGCTCGTCAGTCGGCTCTTTGAGGCACTCGATTATTGTGGCGGCAGTTTGGTTCGTGCGAACAAGTCCGTTAAACTTTTTGACTGCTCCGCCAACTGCGACCAAAATCTGTTCGCCATCTTTATTATGTGTGATAAATCCTCTTTTCAGTTTCATAAGGCTATCCTTTCATTCCGTTGTATGCAGTCTGTGCTGCATCTATCATCATATTGCACTTTAATTTGTATATCGGCACGGCTTTCAGCAAATCGTCCACACTTTGCAAAACAAACTGCGATTGCTCGGGATTTTTCGGCAGATGAGTTTGCCTTAAAATGTCAATATACACCGAGTTTGCGTCCACTCGCTCAATCGAATTTTGCTCGGCTCTGCCGAGAATTGCTATGCCTTTAAGTGGGATTGCCACATTGCGTGAGAGATGGTGTTTGCCGTTCCACGGTGTGCCGTAAACCGTCGCAACACCGTTTTCGATGCGAATTAACGGCTTATCGTCATTCACCATAAACGCACGTTCACCAAAAAGCTCTCGCCAAAGTGCGGTGTGAGTTGACTTGCCTGTGCCACTCGGTGCGGTGAAGAGATATGCTTCGTTGTCAACTGCAATCGCAGAACCGTGAAACAATATGCGGTGGGCAGAAGAGAGACCATCCGCCAACTGACGATAGACTGCAAGCGACTCGAAATAGCCGTTTGGCGCATTCTTCACTTCCGATTTTTCACGTTCTCGCTCGATGTCACTCTCGGTCGTTGCAATGACAAATTCGGGTGTGCCGTCACTCTTATAGTTTTTGCACATTTTATGGGTGTAGTCGCAGATTGTGCAAATCTGCACAATTTTGTCGGCAAATTTATAAACTCCGTCCACAATAAACACCCTTTCTATTATAATACAATTTTAGTATACCATACCAACTCTCCGTTTGCAACCTTGAAAGAATTGATAAATTGTTAATTTTGCAAAGAAAAAAGCAGTCGCACAAAAACGACTGCTTTTTAAAACTGCTGAATAGATTAGAAGTAAATCGAAACAACGTTTGCTGCTACAACGAGCAACATAAACACGATTGCGATAACCTTTGTCCATTTTGCGAGGATTGCATCAACTGCTTTTGCTTTACCTCTTGACATAAAAGTATCTGCACCGCCGGCGATTGTTCCCGAAATACCTTTTGATCTGCCCTCTTGAAGCAAGATAACTGCGATGATGACGAGAGCGAAAAGAAGAATCACGCCACCAAGGATATAATCAACGACACCCATTATAAAAGCCTCCTGTCTGAAAGTCATAAATTCGTGCTTATATTTTATCATACGAAACCTACTTTGTCAAGCACTTTTTGGGCATAAATACAGGAGTTTCTGCCGAAGCATACATATTGTGGAATGTATATTTTGCCACCACAACTTACATAAAAAGAGGTTGCAAAACTGCAACCTCTAAATTTTAGTCTAATGTGTATTTATTTTTGTACTCATCGAAAAGCATATCAAATCTTTCGGAATTGTGCTTAACCTTGCTGAGGTACTTATGCGTGTTATAGTGGTCGCTGCGAAGTTCGAGAATACTAACCGCAATGTTCGAGCAATGGTCTGACACACGCTCGAAATTGTTGAGCAGGTCGGTCAAAATAAAGCCGAGCTCGATTGTACATTCGTTATCGCAAAGACGTTGAATGTGACGGTTTTTAGCTTCTGCCGTCAACACGTCAATAACCTCTTCAAGCGGTTCGATACGCTTTGCTTCGTCAATATTGTTCGAGCAGAAAACATCTGCCGAAAGAGTTGTAATCTCTCTCAAAGCACCGAGTATCGTTTCCATTTCCCCACGTGCTTTTTCGGAGAAATTGAGTTTCTTATCCTTCATCTCTTTTGCAGAAAGCGAAAGGTTCAAAGCGTGGTCGCTTATACGCTCGAAGTTGCCGATACAATGGAGCATCTTCGATACTTCACGGCTATCCGAATCGGACAAAGCCGCACTTGCAAGTTTAACAAGATAAGTTCCGAGTTTGTCCTCATACTTATCGACAAGTTTTTCGTTTTCAACGATGATAGCGTCTTTAACATCATCATAGCCCTGTTCAACAAGGTCGAGTGACATCAAAAGCGTATCTTTCGACAAGTTTGCCATCTCGTCGCAAACACGTTTACACTCACCAACCGCAAAAGCAGGTGTCAAAAGCAAACGCTCGTCAAGAAACACACGTTTTTGACCTTTAATATCCTTATCGGGAATAGTTTTCATTACAATGAATGTAAGGAACTTGTTGAGCGGGAACATAAGGAACGTATTAACCACATTGAAGATTGTGTGGATAATCGCAACACCGACTGCGTTTGTCGGAAGCGAGAGATAATCCGCAAGTGGAGTGATATCGACAATGAACAGAGCAGCGAGTGCAAAAATTGTACCGATGATTTTGATATAAATGTGCGCTGCAACAACTCGTTTTGCCTCACGGCTTGCACCGATTGACGACAAGAGAGCAGTCATACAAGTACCGATATTCGCACCGAGTACAAGCGGAATTGCCATTTCGTAGGAGATAACTCCTGTGAGTGCGAGAGCCTGAACGATACCAACGGTAGCGGCAGACGACTGAATGATACCTGTAAATACAGTTGAAACAAGAACCGCAATAAGCGGATTTTTGAATGCGACAAGCAAACTTTGGAACTCGGGCAACTTGCTGAGACCGCTCATTGAGCCACTCATAAACTGCATACCGTACATAAGGACGGAGAAGCCGACCAAAATTGTACCGATTTCCTTTTTCTTATCACGCTTTGCGAACATAACGATAGCGATACCGATGAACGCACAAATCGGCGAGAAGCCTTTTGGATTGAGCAAGGACATAACCGAAAAACTTCCGTCGTCCACGCCCATAAGCGTCATAATCCACGAAGTCAGCGTTGTGCCGACGTTTGAGCCCAAAATAATACTGATGGTCTGCGAAAACTGCATTATTCCCGAGTTTACCAAGCCCACCAGCATAACCGTCATTGCCGACGACGACTGAATGGCGATTGTGATACCCGCACCAAGGAAGAAACTCATAACTTTCTTGGAGGTTACCTTTTTGAGCGTATTTTCGAGCGCTCCACCCGCCATCTTTTCCAAACTTTTGGACATAACGCTCATACCGAAAAGGAAGAACGCCAAACCGCCGAACAGGTTCAAAAACGAATAAATATCCATATTTTCTTTTTTCCTTTCAATTATGCCGAAGGAATATTGTCCATCGACTGCTCTCCGTCGGAGAGTAACTACTCTTATGATTTTCTACATACAAGTTCATTATAACGAAAAGGAAAATAAAATGCAAGAAAATATTTGCCAAATTATAGGGTATTTTGTAAATTCGTCATTTTAACCGATTAGCGCAGTTGTTGAGGGATTTTTTCGGGGAAAAACAACAGACAGCCCATCTGTTTGAACTGATTTATTTTGCGGTCGATAATCTCGATGTCGCACTTAAAATGGTCTGCAAGACAATCCTTGCACAAAAA
>CADBMQ010000094.1 GCA_902795765.1 Oscillospiraceae bacterium
ATATATGCTTTTAAAAATGAAAAAAGCAAAAATAAAGAAGTCCACTTTTGTGGACTTCTTTTTTAAACAAATATAAGTTTCTGAAAAAATTATGCACTAAATTATTCAGAAATAGCCTCAACAGGGCAACCTGCTGCGCAAGCACCGCAAGAAATGCAAGTATCTTCGTTGATTTCGAATTTACCATCACCCTCGGCGATAGCTTCAACAGGGCAACCTGCTGCACAAGCACCACAAGAAATGCACTCGTCAGAAATTTTGTAAGCCATTGGACACACCTCCGTTAAAAAAATCAAGAATATTCATTCTTTGTTGTCATTATAACACATAAAAACAGTTTTTGCAACAAATTTTTAAACTAAATTAGTTATTATTATTTTCCGGTTTTTTATCCGATTTTTTGTTATCAAAATTAGGTTTCTTGCCGTTTTGCTTTTTAACGCCTTGATTATCGTTAAACTGACGACGAACCTTAACATCTTTGCTATCGTAAATGACGAATTTAATATCCCCTTCCTGTTCGAATTTAACTCGAACAGTACCACGCAAAAGTTGAACATCTGCAACAACACCAACACCGTCAGGTGTGCTAACTTGCTGACCATGGCGAGGCATTTTTTTAGAGAGATATTCGTAGGATTCCTGCTCATATTTTAGGCAACACATAAGTCTACCACAAGAGCCGGAGATTTTAAGCGGATTAGGAGCCAAACCTTGCTCCTTTGCCATTTTAATCGAAACAGGGTGGAAGTCATCGAGAAATCTGTGACAACAAAACGGCTGACCACAAATACCCAAACCACCGAGCATTTTTGCCTCATCACGAACACCAATCTGACGAAGTTCAATTCTCGTATGGAACTCACTTGCCAAATCCTTGACGAGTTCACGGAAGTCAACACGTCCGTCGGCAGTAAAGTAGAAGAGAATTTTGTTGCCGTCAAAAGAATACTCAACGCTTGTGAGTTTCATATCCAACTTGTGCTTTTCAATTTTCTTTTGACAGATAGCAAATGCACGTTTTTCTTTTTCAACATTCTCTTCAATAATCTTGAAGTCTTGTTCAGTTGCTTTTCGAATAACCTTTTTGAGAGGAGCAACGATTTCACTATCCTCAACCTGTTTGTTTTCGATTGTAACAACAGCACTTTCCAAGCCTTGTGCCGTTTCAACAATAACCTTGTCGCCTTGTTTTGCAACAACGTCATTAGGTGCGAAATAATAAACTTTTCCTGTGCCTTTAAAACGCACTCCGATAATTTCGGTCATAATAATTTCCTTTCGTGGGCTATTTATAAAGCGCTCGTTTTAAATCAGCGCAAAAAGCGGTACATATCAGTTGAATGTTACCGTTAGCATTAACACGTTGTGAAAACGTCTGTATAACATCAAATAGTTTAATGTAAGAAGAAATGCTGATTCTACGAACCACATCTTTCAAATTCTCATTGCTATCACTCGAATCGAGTGATAAACGCATAGTATACATTTTTTGGAGTCCTTGAACGAGAGCCTCACATAAAATGCGTAAATCTTCGTATTTTTTATAACCAACAAACTTGCAGATAAGCGAAAATTCATCTTCCAAAACTGCGCAAGATAAAATATCAATAGCAGTATTCAAAGATTTCTCATCTGCTTCTGCGTCGTTTTGAGTAATTAAAACGCAACGAGATAAAATGGTTTCGAGAAAATACTCTTTCGATGAACAGCAGAGAATGAAAAAGACATTCATTGGCGGTTCTTCAATAGTTTTAAGCAAAGCGTTTTGACATTGAACAGACAAATCATCCGCACTGTAAATTAGAAATATTTTTCGTCCACCATCATTCGGAACAATGTATGCAAGTTCGCATAACTGACGTACAAAATCAATATTATACTTTTCAACATTGTCGCCTTTTCGATATGTCAAAATATCGGGATGAGAGTGAGCGTTTGCTTTAATACAGTCTGAACACACACCACAAGGGGAATTATCGTTTTGACAAATAATCATTGAAGCCAAACGATAAGCCTCACTATCGGATGCATTTTCGAGAATTATAGCGTGCGGAAGAGAGTTTTTAATAAAATTGAAATCAAGCATTAAAACTTTTCGAAGCGGTCGATATCAAGTACAAAAACAGTAGCACCGCCAACGCTAACTTCAACAGCTTGTGGCATCATTTCAAACGGTTGAACACCCATTTCAGGCATAAGTTCTGTGCGACGTTTGGAATGTTCTTTGATGCAAGAAACTGCA
>CADBMQ010000095.1 GCA_902795765.1 Oscillospiraceae bacterium
AACAACGTTATCGTCAGCAGCGAAAACAACGTCCATACCGAGATGCTCGGACAAACGTTTTGCAACAGGTGCGAGTGAAAGTTCGGGTTTCGGCTCGCCCTTCGGTTTACCAAGGTGAGAGCAAAGAATAACCTTTGCGCCGTCAGCAATCAATTTCTTGATTGTCGGAAGAGCCGCTACGATACGGTTCTCGTCAGTAATAACGCCGTTTTTAAGCGGAACGTTGAAGTCACAACGAACAAGAACACGCTTGCCCTTTGCATTGATGTCGTCTACAGTCTTTTTGTTAAGTTGCATAGTGAATCGTCCTTTCAAATTCAAATTCTCGTTAAAAAATTAACAAGATGTTTTACCATACACAGATATTATACATTATTAAGGAAATATTTTCAACCCCAAAAACACGATATTTTTCATAAAAACAGGCTCAACAGTAATATTTTCAAAATTTCTGCATAATATTCAAGATTTGGTTAGTTTTACACAAAAATATGCTCAAATTTTAGCAGGTCGCAACTCTAAAAATTATTGACTTTTAGAGTTGTTTAATATATAATGTATATGTTATATTGTCGATATGTGCATTTTTGTGCATACGACATCCGTAGAAAGGATTGATTAAAAACAATGAAAAAGTCCAAAAAATCCTCATTTTTCATTGTCGCTGTGATCATTCTCGTTTTCTCGTATCTTTCCATTTTCGGCGTTGCCACTTGGAAAGGCGATACAAAAGAGATACATATCAAGGGCGTCAATGACATTCGTTGGGGTATCGACATCCAAGGTGGTGTTGAGGCTGTGTTCCAGCCCGAAAAAGATGCCACCAACATCACAGAAGAAGATATGGAAAAAGCAGAACAGATTATCAAATATCGTTTGTCTGCTAAAAACATAACTGACGCCGAGGTTGACCGTGACAATGTCAACCATCAGGTCATCGTTCGTTTCCCGTGGCAAAGCGGTATTTCCGATTTTGACCCTGTTGCACAGGTTCAGGAACTCGGCGAAACTGCAATGCTCACATTCTGCGAAGGCTCAACTCAAGATAACGTTATTTTGAGCGGTTCAGCAGACATCGCTTCGGCTACTTCGGGCGTTCAAGATGGTACAAACTATGTCGTTCAGTTGAAGCTCACAGAGTCTGGTAAACAAAAATTTGCCGCTGCAACAAGCCGTCTTGCTTCAACACAGGGTACAATCTCAATTTGGCTCGACCAGCAGATGATTTCCAACCCGAAGGTTAATGCCGCTATCACAAACGGCGAAGCTATCATCGAAGGTGGTTTCGACGCTGACTCGGCAAAGGACCTCGCAGAGAAAATCAACGGTGGTTCGCTTCCGTTCAAGATTTCGGTTGACAACTCGAAGCTTTCAGTTGTAACTCCGACTCTCGGTTCGCAGTCACTTTCAGTTATGCTCATCGCAGGTCTTATCGCTTTCGGCATAATTGTTCTCATTATGTTGTTCTTCTATCGCTTGCCCGGATTTGTTGCTGTTATCTGCCTTATCGGTCAGATTTCGCTCATCTTCGCTTGCGTTTCGGGATTTTTCCCGTCATTCGCTTCGTTCACTCTCACAATCCCAGGTATCGCAGGTATTATCCTTTCGGTAGGTATGGGTGTTGACTGTAACGTAATTATCGCAGAGCGTATCAAAGAAGAAGTCAGAGCAGGTAAAACGATTGACGGCTCGGTTAGATCGGGTTACGACCGTGGTATTAGTGCGGTTGTCGATGGTAACATCACCGTCATCATCGTATCTGTTATTCTTATGGGTGTATTTGGCCCGCCAAGTTCAATCTGGGCTAAACTTCTCTCACCGCTTATGTTTATGTTCGAGTCTTCTATCACAGGCGAAATCTACTCGTTCGGTTACACCTTGCTCATCGGTGCTATCGCAACTTTGATTATCGGTGTTATCTGTTCAAGATTTATGCTCAGAGGCCTCGCTTCTTTCAAAGCATTTAAGAAACCCGGACTTTTTGGAGGTGTTAAAAATGGCAAATAATAAACTCGCTGATAAAAAAGTTTGGGACTTCGTTGGCAAGTTCAAATACCTCATCTGCATTTCGGCAGTCATCTTCATTGCAGGTATCGTTATGAATATCGTGTTCGGCACTCAGCTTAGCATTATGTTCAAAGGCGGTTCGACTATTTCTTATAGTTACACAGGCGACATCGACACAGCAAAGGTTAAGACCGAAGTTTTGAACGGCGCTAAACTCGACGTCAATGTTACTACCAGCGAAAACTACACAACAGGCACTAAAAACGTTGTTTTGACTGTTGTTGGCGACCAAGCTATTTCGACCGAAACTCAAACTGCTGTTACTAATCTTATGAAAGATAAGTTTAAGGACAACAAGTGCGAAATGGTTGGTACAACATCTGTTGCTCCGACAATCGGTCTTTCGTTCTTCGCAAAGAGCCTTTACGCTTTGGCTCTCGCAAGCATTTTGGTTATCATCTACGTTGGTATCAGATTTAGAAATATCGGTGGTATCGTTGCGGCTCTCACCGCTCTCGTGGCTCTTATCCACGATGTTTTCATCGTTTATTTCACCGATGTTATTCTCCAAATCCCGCTCGACACCAACTTTATCGCAGTTGAACTTACAATCCTCGGTTACTCACTTAACGACACAATCGTAATTTACGACCGTGTTCGTGAGAACGCAAGAATTTACGGTCAGTCGATTTCTAATAAGGAACTCGTTAATCTCTCGATTACACAGTCGTTCCGCAGAACTTTGATGACCTCAATCACAACATTTACTGCTATCACTTGTATCGCAGTTGTTGCTGCAATCGCCGGTCTTGATTCAATTCTCAGCTTTGCAATTCCGATGGCAGTTGGTTCAATCTCGGGTACTTTCTCTTCAATCTGCATCGCAGGTCCGCTCTATGTTGCTTGGCTTAACTTCAAAGATAAGCACAACATCGGCGGTAAGAAAGACAAGAAAAAGAAGAAATCTACCCAGAAGATGCCGAAAAACAAAGTTGTTGTTTAAGACTACAATCAAAAACGGACTTCACAAAATGAAGTCCGTTTTCTTTATGCTATTCAAATCTTTATGCTATTCAAAGCACCACTTTTATAGTTGGTGCTTTTTTATTTTCTGCGTTTCACAAAAACGAAACCGCCAACTGCGACAGCCAACGCAACCGCAACCCCGACTGCAATCCAAATTGCGAAACTGCCGTTTTTCTCGGCGAGGCAGTTGTAACTCTCGTTCACAAATCGGTCGATACCGCCATAAGCGTCGCCTTCTGCAATTCGGTCGCAAACCTTTCGCTCAATAGAAACTGCTTTGTTGTCGGTTATGAGCTGGTTTGCTTTGCCGTTTTTGTAAATCTTAACAATAACCGAATTTGTTGACGCATCAACCAAAAGCAAAACACCCGACTTATCATCGCCCAAACCGCAGTTTTGCTTTTTGAAAGCGTACTGCGCCTCTTTGTCAATCTCGTCATCGGAAAGTCCGCTCAAATAATCAACTGTCACAACCGAAATCCCGTGCTTGTTATCAAGTTTTGCAATCTTTGAAGTCACATCATCGCACAGATTTTGCCATTGTTCGTTTGTGAGCAAGCCTGCGTCATCTTGAACGGGAAATGTTTCGGCAGATGCGACAACCGAAAAAGCGACCATAAAAACAAAAACGAGAGCTAAAATCCGTTTCATAAAATCAATCCTTTTTGTTGTGTTGCGTATATTTTACCACAAAAACATAGCTAATTCAACCTTGATAAATGCAGTCGAATATGGTAAAATAATATAATATAGAATAGAAAGTTGGTGTGAAAATGTCTGTACGAGAGTGGCGATATAGCAAGTGCGACCGTGAAACTGCGTCTATGATTGCAGAGGAGTGCAAATGCAGTAAATTTTTGGCGCTTTTGCTTTGTTGCAAAGGTATCACCAACCTTGACGAAGTTGACGAATTTTTGTCGGACGAGATAAATTTGTCAGATGCAGATTCGATTGACGGAATAAGCGACGCAGTCGATTTAATCAAATCGGAAATTGAAAATGGCGGTAAAATCGGCATTTTTGGCGACTATGACGCAGACGGAGTGACTTCCACCGCACTTTTGGTTGACTGCCTTAAAGGCCTTCACGCAGATGTCGGTTGGAGTGTTCCTCTCCGTGAAAACGGCTACGGAATTCGCCCCGAGGATGTTGATATTTTCCACCAAAACGGAGTCACACTCATCATCACAGTCGATAACGGCATAACTGCATTCACAGCTTGTGAGAGAGCGAAAGAACTCGGAATTAAGTTTATTATAACCGACCACCACCTTCCCAAAGACACATTGCCCGAGGCGAATGTCACAATAAATCCGCATATCCTCGGCAGCAGCGCCGAATTTCAAGACTACGCAGGAGTTGGCGTTGCGTTTATGCTCGCATCTGCGTTGCTCCAAATCCACCCTGTCGAGTGTCTCGACTACTACGGCGACTGGGTTGCGCTCGGAACAGTTGCAGACGTTGTTCCACTCAAAAGCGACAATCGTTCGATTGTCCGCTGGGGAGTTTATGCGATGCAAAATGAAATCACATTGCCGATTGAGTGCCTTTGCGATGTCGCAGGAGTTGACCGCAGTAAAATGGACGCTCGTTCGATAGCGTTTGCACTTTCGCCACGCATAAATGCGGCAGGTAGAATGGGCGATGCCGCAGACGCAGTTAATCTGCTTTTGTGCAACGACAGAGAAGAGTGCGAAAAGCTCGCAAAAAAGCTCAACGATTACAATGTTGAACGCAAAAAAATCGAAGGTGAGATTTTCGAAGAGGCTCAACATATAATAGAAAGCGACACCGACCGACTTTATCAGCCTGTTCTTATGGTAAAAGGCGAAAATTGGCATTCGGGTGTGCTTGGAATTGTAGCATCAAAGCTATGCTCGTTATACGGCAAACCAACAATCGTGATGTCGGACGATGGCGAGCTTGTATCGGGTTCGGCTCGGTCTTATTCGGGAATAAGTTTGTTCGACACGCTGACCGTTGCGACCGACGAGCTCAACAGCTTCGGTGGTCACGAGCTTGCCGCAGGACTCACAATAAAATCGGACAACTACCAAAATGCCTGCAATGCAATCCAAAAAAGTGCGATGTCGCTATATGAATCAATACCTTTGCCGAGCATTGACATATCACTAAAACTCAATCCGTCGGCACTCAGCACGGACGCAGTGAAATTGACTCAAATTCTTGAACCGTATGGTTGCGAAAACGAAGAGCCGTTATATCTGCTCGAAAACCTGATGATAACGCAGATAACACCTGTTGGCAAAGCGAAAAATCACATAAAACTGACACTCACTCGTGACGGTGCGACAGTAAATGCAATGTGCTTTTTCACAAAGCCTGAGGATTTTCATTTCGCAGTTTACGATACCGTTGACCTTGCCGTCACACTCGGCATAAACGAGTACAACGGCACAGAGAGTTTGACAGTCGCAGTTCGTGACATACATATTTCATATATGTCATACTACAATCTCGGCTCGGATATGCGACTTTACGAAAGATACAAAACTCTTGGCGAAAAGCCCGATTTCATCAAAGTCAATCGCAACGATGTGCAGATTATGTGGCGAAATGTTCAAAAACGCAGAGTTGTCAAAGGCACAGAAGACATAATAGAAAAGCGAATTGGTCTTGACAGATGGATGAAAACAAGAGTTCTGCTCGATATTTTGGCAGAACTTGGATTTGTGAAAATAAAATTCGATAAATATTTCACAGTTGAGTTTGTGGACGAACAGGCAAAAAATCCGCTCGAAAACTCGCCAACATATCAACTGTTCAAAGCCGAATAGGGAGGGACTTTTATGGCTTACAAAGAAGTGACACTTAACGATTTGCTCGAAAGCATCGAAAAAACGGGCAAAAAATATGACATCGAACGAATTAAAAAGGCATACTACTTTGCCGAAGAGGCTCACGAAGGGCAATTTCGCCGTTCGGGTGAACGCTATATCAGTCACCCGACAGCCGTTGCGCAAATTCTTGTCGGCCTTGGAATGGACAACGATTCGATTGTTGTCGCACTTCTCCACGACATAGTCGAAGATACCAAACGAACCAAAGAAGAAGTTCAGTCGAATTTCGGTTTGGAAATTGCGAATATGGTTGACGGCCTGACGAAACTCGAAAAAATCCCTCACGTTACTCGACTTGAAGCACAAGCGGAAAATATCCGCAAAATGCTCCTTGCAATGGCAGAGGATATTAGAATTATCATCATCAAACTCGCCGACCGACTTCACAATATGCGAACACTTGACGGTCAACCCGAACAGAAACGCCGTGATATTTCGAAAGAAACTCTTGATGTTTATGCGCCACTCGCACACCGACTTGGTATCCGTCCCGTTAAAGAGGAGCTTGAAGACCGAGCAATCCGCTATCTCGATCCCATTGCGTATGCCAACATCGAGAACGCTTTGAACGCACGAAAGACCTATCGTGAAGAGTTCATCGAGTCGATTATCAAGCGAGTTAAAGCCCGACTCAAAGGCGAAGTCGGCGAAATTGAAATGTCGGGACGAGTTAAGTCGATTCACGGAATTTACCGCAAAATGTACTTGCAAGGCAAGAGTTTCGATGCGATTTACGATATTTACGCAGTCCGTATCATAACCGACACAGTTGCCGATTGCTACAACATTCTCGGTTTTATCCACGATATGTTCCGTCCGTTGCCGGGCAGATTTAAGGACTATATTTCGACTCCGAAGCCGAATATGTATCAGTCGCTCCACACGACTGTTTTGTCACGAGAGGGAACTCCGTTCGAGGTGCAGATACGCACTTGGGAAATGCACCGCACAGCCGAACTCGGTATTGCGGCGCATTGGAAATACAAAGAAGGTGTATCGAGAAAGGACGACAAGCTTGACGACCGACTCGAATGGGTTCGTCGTTTGCTCGATGCCCAGCAGGAAACTGACGATGCCGAAGAAATGGTAACATCAATTCGCTCGGATTTGACTCAGGATAACGTTTTCGTTTTAACTCCAAAGGGCGATGTAATTTCGCTTCCTGCGGGTTC
>CADBMQ010000096.1 GCA_902795765.1 Oscillospiraceae bacterium
CGTGACATATTTTTACACGTATTCGTGGCAACGATTTATCACATTTTTCGCAAACACTTATGCCAAGCGGCACAACCTTGCCGCAACACACGCATCGTTCGGGAAGGAGTGCGTGAAGCAGATGCTTTATCATAGCAGTCCCGTTGCCTCTCGCAAAAAATGTGAAAACGCAGTATATCTTTTCGAGCGTTTATTATTGTCGACCATCATCTGCATTTCAGATACACTTCCTACCGTTACAAGCAGTTTTTTTGCACGAGTTACTGCGGTATAAAGCAAATTGCGATAGCAAAGCGGAAATGGTGTTCCCGACATTGCAAGTATTACGCAGTCGAACTCGCTTCCTTGCGATTTGTGGACTGTTACGGCATAAGCGAGTTCCAAATCTTCGATTTGGTCGCCGAGATAGGTTGCGACTTTATTATCAAATCTAATTCGCAAAGCGGTATTTCTTGTATCGACACTTTCGAGAATACCGATATCGCCATTGAACACACCTTGTCCACTCTCGCCTGTATCACTTATCCACTCAACATCGTAGTTATTATGTATCTGCATAACTTTGTCGCCAACTCGCATTACAAAGCCTTTTAGGGTTAGTGATTTTTTTACTCCGTCATCGGGATTTATTCGGCTCTGTATCATATTGTTAAGTGATACTGTTCCGCACAAGCCTTTTCGTGACGGGCATAGCACTTGGATATCTTTGAGTGGAGAAAGCCCATACGATTTTGCAAGTCTTTCGCAGAACAAATCGCCGATAAGTTCGGCACACTCACGAGGATTTTGTCGTTTCATTATAAAAAAGTCTGAGTTTTTCTCGACTGTTAAATCGGGCGTTTTTCCTGCGATTATCTCGTGGGCGCTGACAACAATTCGGCTCTGCATTGCTTGACGGAAAACTCGGTCGAGTTTTACAACGGGGACTACCTCGGAGTCGATTAAATCGTGAAGTACATTGCCTGCTCCAACGCTTGGAAGCTGGTCAACATCGCCTACCATTATCAATCGGCAGTTGACGCTCATTGCGTGAAGCAGTGCGTCAAACAAATTTACATCCATCATCGAAAGTTCGTCAATTACAACAACATTTGATGAAAGTGGATTTTGCTCGTTTCGTTTGAAAGTTTGGCGGTCGTTTTCGTCCCACTCGACTTCAAGCAGACGATGAATTGTTTTTGCCTCTCGTCCGCAAAGTTCGCTCATTCGCTTTGCCGCTCTGCCTGTTGGTGCTGCAAGTGCGATTTTTGCACCCGACTCTTCGAGCAGTTGTATCATTGCGTTGAGTGTTGTGGTTTTACCTGTACCAGGTCCGCCTGTTAAAATCATTATGCCCTTGGTTAGTGCATTTTGGATTGCTTCTCTTTGCAGACGGTCGTATATTATGCCGTTTTTTTCTTCAAACTGTGAAAGCCGTGATGAATGAACGGCTATCTCGGCAGGCGGTACTTTTAACATTAGTGCAATTCGGTTTGCACAGTATCGCTCTGCCGAGTACATATATTTCAAGAATACAAATTCTTTTTCTTCGATTTTTGTTATTTCAATCTGCCCCGACTGTGAAAGTGACACTAATGCGTTCTCGAAAACAGTTTCATCACAACCACACAACTTTTGCGTTGTGGTTTTTAATGCGTTTGTTGGCAGGCAAGTATGACCGTTTGAAAGATTGTGACGGAGTATATAGGAAACTGCCGCTTGAACTCGATATAATATTTCTATCGAGTTCGGCATTGCATTTGCAATTTCATCTGCTCGCTCAAATCCTATTCCGATATTTTCGCCACACAATACATACGGATTGTGCTCTACCATTTCCACCGACCTACTGCCGAGCAATTTATATATTCGCATTGCTTCTTTCGGTGTTATGCCGTATTCGGCTAAGCGTATGACGATATTTCGCACGCCGAACTGCTCTTTAAACTGTTCACTTATATCGAGTGCCTTTTTTTCGGAGATGCCACGAATTTTCGCAAGTCGCAATGGCTCGTTTTCGATTACATCTATTGTATCGTTACCAAACTCGTTTACAATATTTCCTGCAACGACAGGGCCGACACCTTTTATTGCACCCGATGAAAGATAGCGAACCAGTTGAGTTTGTGTTATGCTCATACTTCGCTCAATCGCTTGTGCTTTGAACTGCTCGCCGTATGTTGGGTGAATTGCATATATGCCTTTTAGTGTTAGTATTTCTCCAACGCTTATAAACGGGATTTCACCGACAACTGTTATTAAATCTCTGCCGTTATCAAGGTCGAACACCGTATAACCATTTTGCTCGTTATGATAGGTTATGCCGTCTACTGTGCCACTTATCGTTTGTATTTCGGTATTCAACTTTGTTCATCCCTTTCTTTATATATTTATCGCTTTTTCGATTGTCATATTCAACGTACTTTTATCGCAACAGATTATTCCAAGTTCGTCACACAATGTGCGACACGCCTCTTCTTCACGGTCAGTCATTTCAGATATACACGCTATTATGTAGTCATCTCGTCTTCGATTTGCCGCACTTCTTAGTGGCATTTCAAAATCATCGGACGCAAGAATTATCAATCGCACAGAATATTTTGGCGAAACATAGGTTACTCGCTTGACTGCCACATTCATTATTGCAGATAATCCGACTACCGCAAGTATTACCGCTATCACAAACAATACTACGCTCAATCCACCACCTCCCGTTACATAATACGGAAGTTTTTGTGCATTTGTTACGCTATATTTTAAAATCAGGTTCTGAAATTAAATCAATCGTTTCGTTTGTGAACGGCAGTTTCATATTTATATGGTACGAATGCAAACACAAGCGATTGTATTCGCAGTTTGAATACAGTTTATCGCCTATTATCGGGTGACCGATATATGACGTATGCACTCGAATTTGATGTGTGCGTCCTGTATATAGTCGCAGTTTTAGAAGTGTTTTGCCGTTTTGGTGTTTTATCGGTGTGTAATCGGTTTTTGCATACACTCCGTCTTTATGAACGATGCGTTTATAGGTCGAATGCGATTCCCGTTTTATCGGCTCGCAAATTTGCCCCGATTTTGTGATTTCGCCTTCTACAAGTGCCACATACTCTCGCACAAATTCATCAGTATGCAGTCTTTTTTGCAAAAACTCGTGAGTGAACGCATTTTTAGCGATTACACAAAGTCCTGATGTTTCGCTATCGAGTCTTGTTACTGCACGAAAAACAAAAGTTTCGCCTTTTTTATTATAGTACCCGACAACCGCATTTGCAAGTGAATCGTTATGGTGACCGAATGATGGGTGTGTTGGCATTCCGCTCGGTTTGTCTACGACAAGCACATCTTCGTTTTCAAAAACAATTTTAATTGGTGCATTTGACGGCTCTACATTATTTGACTGCTCATTTTCATCGCACATTTCAAGTCGCAGCTCATCATTAGTTTTAAGTTTGTCAACAACTCTCGCTGATTTTCCGTTTACAAATATTCCACCATACTGTTTCATCGAACGCATTTGAGTTGTTGAAACGCCTATTGAACGAAGGTAGTTTTTGATAATAAATCCTTCTTGATTGGCAGAAATTTTGAAAATTACTGTTCTTTTCACTTTTTGTCGGCTTCGGTTGCAAGATTTGCAAGTTCGGGTTCAAAAATCAAGCCAAATCGAGTGTCGGTTTTTGCATCACGAGTTCGCTTGATTGAATTAACTGTAAAATCAACCGCCAACTGCACGGCTTCTTTTGGCGAAAAGTCTTTAAGCAATGCACCGCACAAAACTGAACTGAAAACATCTCCGCTTCCGTGGTATCTGCCCTCTATATAATCGGAGAATACATAATCGGTTTTGCCGTTTTCATAGGTTACCGTTCCAAGTTGTTTACCGTTTGTTACGCCTGTCAAAAACAGGAGTGGTACATTTAACTGCGTATTGAGTTTATCGAGAATTGTTTTGATATACTCACTGTCATGTTGTTCACGATACTCGGTATTTGTCAAAAGACACGCTTCGGTTATATTCGGTGTTAGTATATCTGCCATTTCACATAGTGGTTTGAGTTTATTTGGAAAATCCGATGAGAAATGGGAATAAAGTTGTCCAAAATCTGCCATTACGGGATCGATTAGCAATGTTGTTTTTTCGGTTTTGAACATTTCCACTATTTTCATTACTATGCCAATCTGCTCGGCTGAACCGAGATAACCACAGTAGATCATATCAAACTGAATTCCGAGTTTCTTCCAATGCTCTGCCATTTTCAACATATCGTCTGTTAGGTCACGGAAAGTATAATCGACAAAGCCACCCGTATGAGTTGACAAGACGGCTGTCGGGAGAACGTCGGTTGTTACTCCAAAATGGGATATTATCGGTACGGATACTGTTAGCGAACACTTGCCAACTCCCGAAATGTCATTGATTAAAAGTACTCTTTTTTGCAAGGATTCTTCTATCTCCTTCTATATAAAAGTAAAAAAGCTTATAAAAATATTTTATAACAAAACCGCTTTTCTGTCAACTACCGAGAAAATTTAGTTTTTATGTCGATTTTGATTGACTTTTAACAATAAATCGTTTATGATATAAAATAGGGCAGAAGGTGGTTTGATAGAAATTACCTTAAAAATTACCCAAAGAAAGGTATGAAAAAAGTATGTCAGGTTTGTTTTGTTTAGCCGCTGACAAGATACAGGACTGGGCTGTTGTTGTACTCGGTGTCGGCACTGTTTTTGTTGGTCTTATCGCAATCATTCTGTTGTGCACAATTATGGGCGCTTTGTTTGCTTCTAAAAAGACTGTGAACCCTGTTGAAGCTCCTGTGAATGTTGCTCCTACACCTAACGATGATATTCCTAACAGACAGGAATTCGTTGCTGCTGTTTCTGCGGCTATCGCAGAAGATATGGGTACAGATGTTTCCGCTATCCGTATTAAATCTATTAAAAAAGTATAATTTATACTGCTTTGCAGTTTTTTTGAAAGGAAAGGTTTATTATGAAAAAATATCGTGTAAATGTTAACGGTACTAACTACGACATCACTCTTGAAGAAATTCAAGGCGATTTTACTCCCGCTGCTGCTCCGGCTGTCGCTCCTGCTGCTCCCGCTGCTCCTGCTCCCGCTGCTGCTCCGGCAGGTGGCGAACAGATTAAGAGCCCACTCACCGGTACCATTCTTGATGTAAAGATTGCTAACGGTCAGGCTGTTAAAAAAGGCGACGTTATTATGGTTCTCGAAGCTATGAAAATGGAAAACGAAATCTTCGCTCCTTGCGATGGTACTGTTGCTTCGGTAAACGTCACAAAAGGTACTGCTGTTGACAACGGCACTTTGCTCTGCGTTATCGCATAAGTTGGCGAGGTTTTGATATGTTAGATAATATTTTAAACTTTCTTAACCAAACGGGTTTTGCAAAAGTTATGAATGACCCGTGGCAACTTGTTATGTTGCTCATTTCGTTCGTTTTGATGTATTTGGCTATCGTTAAGAAGTTTGAGCCGTTGCTCCTTCTTCCTATCGCTTTCGGTATGCTCCTCTCGAATCTCCCGTTCGCTGAAATGTACCACGCAGACTTGTTTGCCGGTGGTCACGTTAACTGGGATTTGTTCGGCGGTGCTACTGTTGTCAATACTGCGAACTTCAACTTTGAATTGTTCGGCGGTCAGTTGAACATTCTCACTTCAGGTGATGTTGCTGTTGGTAACACAATTCTCGGTCACATTTCGGGTGTTGCTGTTGATGGTAACGGTTTCATCAATACCGCAGGTCAAATTCTCAACTCATCAGGTCAGGTAATTGCTGATTCTGCTAATGTTGTTATCACTATGGCAGGTACTTATCTTGATGGTTCTAACCTTATGATTGAAGGCATGGCTATGCCACTTGCAACTAATGCCGCTAATATTTCGGCAGGCTTGCTCGACTACCTCTATCTCGGTGTTAAGTTGAACATCTATCCTTGCCTTATCTTCCTCGGTGTTGGTGCTATGACTGACTTCGGTCCGTTGATTGCTAACCCGAAGAGCCTTTTGCTCGGTGCTGCCGCTCAAATTGGTATCTTCACTACATATATCGGTGCTCGCTTGCTCAATCTCACAGGTATTCTTACCTTCTCACAACAGCAGGCTGGTTCAATCGGTATCATCGGTGGTGCAGACGGCCCGACATCAATCTTCACAGCATCTAAACTTGCTCCTGAACTTCTCGCTCCTATCGCTGTTGCCGCTTACTCATATATGGCGCTCGTTCCTGTTATTCAGCCGCCTATTATGAAATTGCTCACAACTAAAAAAGAGCGTCAAATCAAGATGCAACAGTTGCGTGAGGTTTCTAAAACTGAAAAAATCGTATTCCCGATTGTTATTACTGTATTCGTTTCCTTGCTTCTCCCGTCAGCTGCTCCGCTTATCGGTTGCTTGATGCTTGGTAACTTGTTCCGTGAGTCTGGTGTTGTTGATCGTATCTTCAAGACTGCTCAAAACGAACTTATGAATATCGTTACAATCTTCCTCGGTATTACCGTTGGTGCTACCGCTACTTCAAAATCGTTCCTCAACTTGCAGACTCTCGGCATTATGTTGCTCGGTATTATCGCATTCAGCTTCGGTACCGCAGGTGGCGTATTGCTCGCTAAGTTTATGAACTTGTTTACAAAGAACAAGGTAAATCCGCTTATCGGTTCTGCCGGCGTTTCTGCTGTTCCTATGGCTGCTCGTGTTTCACAGGTTGTAGGTCAGAAAGAGGATCCGTCCAACTTCTTGCTTATGCACGCTATGGGCCCGAACGTTGCAGGTGTTATCGGCTCTGCAATCGCTGCCGGTATGCTCATCACCTTGCTCGGCTAACGGAAAGGATTTGAAAATTTATGGCTAATAAACTTATGATTACCGATACCATTCTCCGTGACGCACACCAATCTCAGGCTGCTACGAGAATGCGTATCGAAGATATGTTGCCCGCTTGCGAAATTCTTGACAGTATCGGTTACTGGTCACTCGAATGTTGGGGCGGTGCTACTTTCGATTCGTGTATGCGTTTTCTTGATGAAGATCCGTGGGTTAGACTTCGCACCTTGAAAGAGGCTATGCCGAAGACTAAGTTGCAGATGCTTCTTCGTGGTCAGAACTTGCTCGGCTACAAGCACTATGCTGATGACGTTGTTGAGCAGTTCGTTAAAAAGTCTATCGAAAACGGTATTGATGTTATCCGTATTTTCGATGCTCTTAACGATCCTCGTAATATGGCTGCCGCTATGAAATACACAAAGAAGTATGGCGGTATTTGTGAGGCTGCTATCAGCTACACAACAAGCCCTGTTCACGATGAAGAATATTTCGTTAAGCTCTGCAAAGAGCTTGAACAAAAGGGTGCAGACGTTATCTGTATCAAAGATATGGCTAACCTTTTGCTTCCCTACTCCGCTTTCAGCCTTGTTAAAAGACTTAAAGCAGAGGTTAATGTTCCGATTCACTTGCATACCCACAACACCACCGGTACAGGCGATATGACTTACCTTAAAGCTTGTGAGGCAGGCGTTGATATTATTGATACCGCTTTGTCGCCACTCGCTAACGGTACTTCACAGCCGTCTACTGAGGCTATGGTTGCTACTTTGCAAGGTCAAGAACGTGATACAGGTCTTGATTTGATGAAACTCAACAAGGCTGCTGCTCACTTCCGTAAGGTCGCACAGGAGCTTAAAGAGAGAGGTTCGCTTGATCCGAAGGTTCTTAATGTTGACCCGAACACCTTGATTTATCAGGTTCCTGGTGGTATGCTTTCTAACCTTATTTCGCAGTTGAAACAGAACAAGGCTGAGGACAAGTACTATGATGTGCTTGCAGAAGTTCCTCGTGTTCGTGAGGACTTCGGTTATCCGCCACTTGTTACTCCGACTAGCCAGATTGTTGGTACTCAGGCAGTTATGAACGTTTTGTGTGGCGAAAGATACAAGGTATTCACCAAAGAGTCGAAAGGCTTGCTTCGTGGTGAGTATGGTCGTTTGCCCGGCACTGTAAACGAAGAAATTCGTGCAA
>CADBMQ010000097.1 GCA_902795765.1 Oscillospiraceae bacterium
CTCCGTAGTTAAAGTCCCACGCTTCGCTGTTAAAACAACCCTTGCAGTGATGAGTACAACCCGACACAAACAAAGATACACGCACACCAAGACCGTTTGCAATATCAAATTTTTTAATAGTAGCGTAATTCATAGTGAAAACCCAACTTATTTTTTTATATAATTATAACAGTTTATGAAGCTAAAATCAATAATTAAAAATGAATACTTGATTTTTTTGATTTAATGTGTTAAAATAGTGATACAAAGATTAAGGGGACAAGAATAATGATAGATAAAATCAGAGATAAACAAACTGATGAAATGTTCAAAGCAATTTTAAGCCTCAAAACAGTCGATGAATGTTACAAATTTTTTGATGACCTTTGCACAGTTAAGGAGTTGCAGTCGATTTCGCAACGCTTTGAGGTTGCAAAGATGCTCAGCAAACATCAAGTATATAGTGATATAGTTGAACAAACAGGAGCTTCAACAGCAACAATAAGCCGTGTACGTCGTTCGCTTGAATATGGTAACGACGGCTATCAAATGGTTTTCGAGCGTATATATCAAGATGGCATACAATGATTTTGCGTCGGTTTACGACCGACTGATGCAGGGAGTTGACTATCCGTCACTCTGCGAAAAATTCATCTCACTCGCACGATTGCACTCGCATACACCGCAACTTGTACTTGATGCGGCGTGTGGTACGGGTGCATTTACTTTTGAGTTAATAAAACGTGGATATGACGTAATCGGTGTTGATTGCTCGGAAGATATGTTGTCTGTTGCAAGGGAACGGCTCGGCTCGGACGCATTGCTTTTGTGCCAGTTGCTTAGCGAACTTGATTTATATGGCACAATTGATACCGTTTTTTGTACCCTTGACGGATTAAATCACATAATAGACGAAGATGAACTTCTTGAAAGTCTCCAAAAAATCTCGTTGTTTTTAGAGCCAAACGGCTATTTTTTGTTTGATGTCAACACCGAGTATAAGCACGAAAAAATGCTATCAAATAACACTTTTGTGCTTGAAGACGAGGGAATTTATACAGTGTGGCAAAATTCCAACGAAGGCGATGGAGTAACGCAAATTTTGCTTGACTTTTTTGTCGAAAACGATGACGGAAGTTACGATCGCTTTGACGATTGCATAATCGAAAAAGCATACTCGGACGAAAAACTAACTAAACTGCTCGAGCAATCGGATTTTGAAGTTGTCGGAAGATATGATTTTGAAAAAGTCACAGAGCCAAAATTCGATAGCGAAAAGATAATATATGTTTGCAAAAAGAAAGGTTGAAACCTATGGCAGATTTATACAGATTTATAACAACAGACGGACTTTGTTCGGTAACTGCAATCGACTCGACCGATATAGTTGCCGAAGCAGAGAAAATTCATAAAACTTCGGCTGTCATAACAGCAGGACTTGGCAGACTTTTGACTGCCGCATCTATGATGGGTATTGCACTCAAAGGTGAAGATAATACGCTCACAATTCGTGTTCGTGGCGATGGAGAGGCAGAGTGCCTGATAGCGTGTGCAGACCCACAGGGCAATGTCAAAGGCTATCCTGGCAATCCTGTTGTTGAGTTGCCACTCAATAACAAAGGCAAACTTGATGTTGGTGGAGCAGTCGGCAAAGGCACGTTGTCGGTCAGCAAGGACTTGGGACTCAAAGAGCCGTATAACGGAACGATTGAACTCGTGTCGGGCGAAATTGCAGAAGACATAGCCGCATACTACGCAATCAGCGAACAAATCCCGACAGTATGTGCATTAGGTGTGCTTGTCAACCCCGATTTAACAGTTAATTGCGCAGGTGGATATATAATTCAGTTGCTTCCTGCCGCAGGAGAAGATACAATAGATAAACTCGAAGAGTCGATAAAAGGCTTGCCGAGTGTAACTCGAATGCTCTCAATGGGAATGAAAGCACCCGACATTGCCAAAAAAGCAATGCACCTTTTTGAGTTGGAATTGCTTGACGAAAGCCACCCGATTTATAAATGCGATTGCTCGGTTGAAAAGGTGGAGCGTGCGCTTCTCGGAATGGGAAAAGAAGATTTGTTAAAACTTGCAGACGAACAACCCGATACAGTTGCAGATTGTCATTTCTGCAATAAAAAGTATCATTTCTCGTCAGATGATTTGCGTAAACTCGCAAAGAGATAAAACTGAATAGCAGATAAAAAGATACGGTTCAAAAGGCGAAAAGCCGATTGATTAAAAGGGAATTCGGTTAGACTCCGAAGCAACCGCCATTACTGTAATTGAGATATGAAAACTCATTCTGCCATTGGGGCAACCCGAGAAGGCGAGTTTTCTTGTGACAACACATAATCATAAGTCAGGAGACCTGCCGTAACTTTTGTGGGAAACATAATTGGGCGTGAAGAGTGCAACCGAAACTATCTGTCAGCAAGCGGTTTTGATACCGCTTGTTTTGGCGTGTTGTTGCGGATAATTAAAAACTCTTTCCAAAATCGGAGAGAGTTTTTTGTTTTAGAGAGGAGAGTTAAAATGCGAAATAAAGACGAATTTTCATCATATCATCCGATAGTCAATTTCGGCTTTTTCGCCATTGTAATCGGACTTACAATGCTAACAACTCACCCTTTATTTATAACAATTTCGCTAATCGGCTCAATCGCATATTATATAAATTTAAACGGCAAAAAAGCGACTGCATTTATGCTCAAATTCGCATTTGTGCTTTTTGCTTTGACTGTTCTAATCAACCCAATACTTGCAAAAGGCGGACGAACAGTTTTGTTTTATTTCCCGTGGGGCAACTCGGCAACACTTGAAAGTGTGCTATACGGCATAACGGCAGGAGGAATGATGGTTGCAGTTATAACTTGGTTTGCCTGTCTTTTCGAGTGTATAACATCGGACAAAATAATGTATCTTTTCGGCAGACTAATCCCGTCATTGTCGCTTGTAATTTCAATGATATTGCGATTTGTCCCACGCTTTAAATCGCAGTTTAAAACAGTTTGGGATTTGCAAAAAATCAACGCAGAAGCTCAAACAAAAACCGACAAAATAAAAACGGCAGTCCGTTGTTTTTCAGCGGTAATATCGTGGAGCTTGGAAAACTCAATAGACGTAGCAGATAGTATGAAAAGTCGAGGCTTCGGCTCAAATAAACGCACATTTTACAATGTGTATCTTTTTCGTGACCGTGATAAAACTGCAATAATCTTTCTGCTTTGTTCAGGTTTTTTGTTTGTGACGGGTGGTATCTCGAATGCAATTTCGTGGAACTTCTACCCGACAATCAGCAACAATCAAAACTCGCTGACGTTCGTAATACTGACGGTGTTTTTCGCAGTTTGCATAATGCCGATAATCATCAATAAAAAGGAGTGCCGAAAATGGAAATATTCAAAATTGAAAATTTGAATTTCAAATACCAAAATCAAGCAGAACAGTCACTCCGAAATATAAATTTAAGCATAAAACAAGGCGACTTTTTTGTGATTTGTGGTAATTCGGGTAGTGGCAAAACAACCTTGCTTCGCTCACTCAAACAGACACTCACACCGAATGGAGAGCAGACGGGAACTATACTGTTCGAGGGCAAAAAACTAACTGAACACGACCTTGCAACACAGACTCAAATCGGCTTTGTAATGCAGTCGCCCGAAAACCAAATCGTGACCGACAAAGTATGGCACGAACTCGCATTCGGACTCGAAAATCTCGGACTTGATAACAAAACGATAAGGCAAAGATGCTCGGAAACGGCAACATTTTTCGGGATAGAGAAGTGGTACTATAAAAACGTCTGCGACCTATCGGGTGGCGAAAAACAACTGCTTTGTATTGCATCAATAATGGCAATGCACCCGAAAGTGCTGATTTTAGACGAGCCGACTGCCCAACTCGACCCAATTTCTGCGTCCGAACTTTTTTCAATACTCGGCAAAATCAACCGAGAACTCGGCACAACCATAATTTTGTCGGAACATCGCCTTGAAGAGCCACTCGCACTTGCAAACAAAGCAGCCGTAATGAAAAGCGGGGAGCTGTCTTGCGTCGGCTCTGTGGAAGAAGTAGGCGAATTTTTGAAAAAACAAAACGACCAAATGTTTTCTGCAATGCCAACGGCAATGCAGATTTGGGGCTCGGTTGAAAGCAAAATCGACTGCCCGATATCAGTTAAAGACGGACGAGAATTTTTGCTAAAATACACAAAAAATCATCAAATAAATCCTTTAATCAAAACAAATACAAACTGTGTCGGCGCAGAGATGATAAACATAAAAGATGTGTGCTTTCGCTATGAACAAAACGAGCCGAATATCATTCGCTCACTTGATTTCAAAGCAAAATCGGGCGAAATTGTCTGCATTTTAGGTGGTAATGGTAGCGGTAAAACGACAATGCTAAAACTGATTTCAGGCATACAAAAACCGCAACAAGGCGAAATAAATCTCGGGGGTAAAATCGGATTGCTACCACAAAATCCGCAAATAATGTTTTTGAAAAACACAGTAAAAGAAGATTTGATAGACACCCTGAAACAACAAAAAATTGTAAGTTCAGAGTGGGATAGCCGAATAGAAAAAATTGCGAAACTCTGCAATATAATCGGCTTGTTAAATCGCAATCCGTATGACTTGTCGGGTGGCGAAATATCGAGAACGGCACTCGCAAAAGTGTTGCTGAAAAGCCCCGACATCTTGCTTTTAGACGAGCCGACCAAAGGACTTGACGCACCGTTCAAAAAAGCATTTGCGCAAATTTTGTATGACTTGAAAAAGCAAGGCAAGTGCATAATAATAGTCAGTCACGATATCGACTTTTGTGCAAATTATGCCGACAGATGCGGAATGTTTTTTGACGGCAGAGTGGACACAGTCGCAACACCAACCGAGTTCTTCTCGCAAAACAATTTCTACACAACATCAGCAAACCGAATTGCAAGAGAAATCGAGCCGACCGCAGTCACAACCGATGATGTGATAAAGTTAATCGGAGGAAAAATCAACACCCCGATAATCGAAAAAGAAACCGAATTTCAACCACAAACCATACCACAAACAAAACCACAACAACTTAAAACACCGAGAAAAATCGGTGCAATAGTAAGCGGACTTTGCGCAATTGCAACTCTCATTGTCGGAGCGTATCAAACTGATTTTACAAAAATAGCAAACGGCAGTATCTCAAACACACAGCTGATTTTGTGCGGAATATTTTTGGTGTGTATGATACTCTGCGGAGCATTTTTATATCGCAAGCAAGAACGAAAATCGCTGAAAAAAGAAAAACTCAAAAAGCGGACAGTAATCTCAATATTTTTCATTTTGTTTTTGATACCTTTGACGCTATTTATAAGCACAACTTTGCTCGACAAAAAGCAGTATTATATAACGGCTCTTTTGGTGCTTATAGAGTGTATGTTGCCGTTTTTTGTGGTATTCGAAAAACGAAAACCGAAAGCGAGAGAACTAGTTTTAGTCGCAACGCTATGTGCAATCGCAATAGCAGGTCGAGCGATGTTTTTTATGCTTCCGCAAGTCAAACCTGTAATGGCAGTAGTCATCATAACAGGCATAGCACTCGGTAGCGAAAAGGGATTTATGGTTGGCGCAGTAACAATGCTCGTGTCAAATATGATTTTCTCGCAAGGCCCGTGGACTGCTTGGCAGATGTTCGCAATGGGACTTGTCGGATTTTTGGCGGGACTGTTTCGCAATATACTCGCTAATCGCTCGAAAATAATTATGTGCATTTTCGCAGTAATAAGTGCGATTGTGGTGTACGGTGGAATTGTCAATCCTGTTTCCGTGCTCGTGTGGGGTAGCGAAACATTGAATTTAAAAATGATAATTGCGTGTTATCTGACAGGCTTTCCGCTTGACGTGGTACATGGAATATCAACCGCAGTATTTTTGTGGTTTGGCGCAGAACCAATGCTCCAAAAACTCGAACGAGTAAAAATAAAATACGGAATATAAAAAAGAACTGACTTTTAAAGTCAGTTCTTTTTTAATTCACTTAATATCCAAATTTGCCCGACAGAGAATCATCGTTCTCAACCCAATCAGACACGATAATTGTCTTATATTCAGTTGCCGTACTTCTGACAACCACTTTTTCAATACCTGCGTTGATAATCATACGCTTGCACATCGAACAACTGTCTGCGTTTGGAACGAGGTCGCCCGTTTCCATATCAAATCCCGTGAGGTAAATCGTACCGCCAATCATATCACTTCGAGCGGCAGAGATAATACAGTTAGCCTCTGCGTGAACGGAACGGCAGGTTTCATATCTTTCGCCACGGGGAATGTTCTGTTGTTGACGATAGCAGTAACCCAAATCAATGCAGTTCTTTCTGCCTCTTGGAGAACCTGTGTAGCCTGTTGAAATAATTTCGTCATTTTTCACGATAATTGCACCGTAATTTCTGCGCAAACAAGTTCCACGTTCGGCAACAGTCTGTGCAATATCGAGATAGTAGTTATTTTTATCGGTACGTTGCATAAATAAAACCTCCGTATCGTTTTTTATAATTTTACATTAAAATTTACTAAATTTCAATAGTTTTGATTTAAATTTGTGCTAAAATGTGTTATTATAAAGTAAATATATAATTTGGGAGAATAGTTATGGGAAAACTAACTGACATTTCATATATTAAACCGCTTCTTGGAAGATTTGGTTTCACATTTTCAAAGCAACTCGGACAAAACTTTTTGATTGACGAGTCGGTCTGCCCGAGAATGGCAGAAGAGTGCGGAGCAAAAGACTGTGGAGTTATCGAAATCGGTCCCGGTGTTGGTGTGCTGACAAAGGAGCTTTCGTCTGTCGCAAAAAAGGTTGTCGCAATCGAACTTGATAAGCGACTCGAACCTGTTTTGGAAACAACACTTGCCGACTGCGACAATGTCAAAGTAGTAATGGGCGATGCTATGAAAATGGATATAGCCGAACTGATTAAAACGGAGTTTGACGGAATGGATGTTGTAATTTGCGCAAATCTGCCGTATTATATAACATCTCCACTCATAATGAGTCTACTCGAAAAGCGAGTACCGGTCAAGGCGATAACAGTTATGGTACAGTTGGAGGCTGCCGAGCGAATTTGTGCCGAGTGTGGCACGAGAGAGTGCGGAGCAGTAACAGTCGCAGTGCGAGCATACAGCAATCCACAAATGCTTTTCAGAGTAAACAGAGATAGCTTTTTGCCTGCTCCAAATGTTGACTCTGCGGTAATCCGACTTGATATCAAAGACACTCCCGACATCGGAAAAACAACTCCAAGACACTTCACAAAAACAGTTCGTGCGGCTTTTTCTCAACGCAGAAAGCAACTTGCAAATTCGCTGTCGAGTGGACTTGGTATCGGCAAAGCTGACGCAGTTTCTGCACTCGAAAACGCAGGAATAAAAGCGAATGCGAGAGCAGAGCAACTCTCACTTGACGACTTTAAAAGATTAACAGATACTTTATTTGAGGAAGATGTTTAAATGGACGATTATATGTATCACGACTATGACGGTGCAGATGTCGATAGTCCCAAAAAAGCGAAACGAAAAAAGATTATGTCAATAATCGGAACAATTATTTGCCTGTCGTGGTTTGCAGGGATAGGTGTCTTTCTGCTTGTGCGTCACACCGATAACATTAGAACAGATTACCCCGAAATCAAACTCAATTCGATAAGTGCAACTCAAAATATCGCACCGTCTGATAAGAACGAGTTTGTACAGCTTCGAATGGAACTCGAAAGCAAGGGTAAAATAATACCGAATAGCGAATTTTTCGAAAAATATCCCGACTTAAAAAAGGTGTTTGATATAAATAGCGCACAACAAAAAGGTGGTTGTATCCTTCATTATGAAAGCGATGGATATATAACGATGGTTGAGCCGTATGTTGACTATAAAGCAAAGCAAGACGCAACGAAAACGAACTTTATCGGCATACTCGGAGCAGATTTTTTGATGATGCCATACGAAATCTCAAATGGCGAGTTGAAAATCGGTTCACCCGAAAGATTTTGCGTTAAATACGATATGTCGAATGACCAAGGTGTCGCATCTGTCAGCCTAAAAGAGTTCGTTTCAACAAGTTTCCGACTTAATTTCTATAACCTTTCGGTCATAGTTGAGGGTTCGGGCAAAATCGAAAACACTTTGCGACTTAAAGAGTACCCGACAAAATGGGAGTGCGATAACCGTAAAATCGCAGATAATCTGACTGCGGACGGTCAAAAACTTGAAATCACAGGCGGCAATGAACCGACCGATAAGCATATTGACCTTACCGCAAAATCAACAGGAAAAACCTTGTTAAAACTAAATTTCGATAAGTTGCTTTATCGAAAATACGAGTCTTGGAAGATAGGTGTAAATGAGCCTGAAAAAACGAAATTCACAATAGTAATCAACGAGGGAGTGAAATAAATGCCCCGATTTTTCGAACAAGCACCGACAGATATTGTCACACTAATGGGCGAAACTGCGAGTCATATTTCTCGGTCGCTTCGAATGAGAGTTGGCGAACACATAACACTTTGCGACAACGGAGTGGACACTGATTGCGTTATTGAGTCGGTAGGCGAAGAGGTTGTTGTGCGAGTTTTATCACGCAAACCGAACGAGAGTGAGCCGACTGTTAAAACGACACTCTATCAATGTGTGCCGAAAGGCGACAAACTCGAAACTGTAATTCAAAAAGCAGTCGAACTTGGAGTCGATAGGGTAGTGCCTGTTTTGTCGAAACGATGTGTTTCCCGTCCCGATGAAAAAAGTGCGAAGAAGAAATCAGTACGATACAACAAAATCGCACTTGAATCCTGCAAGCAGAGTGGACGAGGCAAGGTTGTCGAAGTAGGCGAGATGATCACACTTGATAAGGCTTTTGAAAATTCAAAAAATGACGACTGCGCAATGCTTTTCTATGAATGTGGCGGAGAGAAATTAAGCGATAAAATCGTACCGCAATCGGGCAGTTGTTCGTTGTTTATCGGACCGGAAGGTGGTTTCGATGAAATGGAAGTCGAAAAAGCGAAAGCCAATGGCATACATATCTGCACACTAGGTCCGAGAATTTTGCGTACCGAAACTGCACCACTTGCGGCATTGTGTTGCGTTATGATTTACAGTAATAATATTTAAAGGAGCGATAAAATTGTATTTTTATGGCATAGATTGGACATATATCGTGCTTGTCCTACC
>CADBMQ010000098.1 GCA_902795765.1 Oscillospiraceae bacterium
CGGTTTCGTGTGGCTATCTTTTAGGAGTGGAAGGCAATTCGGGTGAGAGCGTTGTCACAGATAGTAAACTCTCGAAAAGGGCAAGCCGACTTGTCGATAGCATTTTCACAATCAACGAAATGTCTGCAAAACTTGGTGGCGAAAATCTCTGCAAGAAGACAAATGATATAATGTCGGTGGTCGCCTATAAAGTGTTGCGAATTTTAGATGAGTCGAATAAAACAGGTGCATTTGATTTAGATATGAGCCGTTCGCTCATCAATTCTTCGGCATTTGAAAATAATAATATAGCCAAAATATCAAATTCAATCGAACCGCTCGAAAGTAGTTATGAACTTCGAAAAGATACCGAAAAATTGATAAAACATGTCGAGCAAAAGTTAGATGTAATGTAACCTAAACGAGGACAATAAGTCCTCGTTTTTTTGTTCCTATTTGTAAATATATCATTATTGCGACTGAAAATCAAGTTTTATTTCAATTAAATCTTTAAAAGAATAAGTAATGTGTGAAAATAACGCACAATCTCTAAATCCAGCAAACGAGTAGTTGCAGAGAGCAGATTTGAATGTTGCTCAAAATATTGCTCTAAACCAAAAAAATAACCGATTGAAAAATCGGTTATTTTTTTAATAATCCTTACAAATTATTTTAACTGCATCAATCAGTTTACTGCCACAAAGTTCACTCGATGTGAAATCGAAAGCGACAGTTTTTGCAGACGGATATTTTGTTTTAGCTTTCTCTATATCCGCAGTTTTGCAAAATATCAAGTCTGCTTCGTCACTAATTTTAACATTACATTTATCAAACAACTCGCAAACAATCGAGTTAGCAGGGTATTTTGTGTTAGAGTCAAAATCTGCAAATACCATAGCAGTCTTTTTAGATTTACTATTGCCGACAACCTTGTCAACTTCCTCTAAAAGTGCCGTGCATTTTTCAGTCGCAGTATCCTTGCCAATATCCCCGCCAAAGATCGTGCCAATTTCGGAGTAAAACTTTTTGAGTTGCTCAAATGTCGTTGGCGCATCAAGTTTGATAACAGGGATAGACTTATCATACAGTTTCGATAAAGCGATATCCGAAGTAAAATTTGTCGTAATAACTGCATCGGGATTAGCAGAAATAATCTTCTCGATGTTCGGCTCTCCTGTTGTCCCAACTTGTGTTATGTCACTCAAATCGCAATCATTCGGCACACCGCAAAGTCTTGATTTTGCACCAAGTTCAACAGCAACTTCAACTGCCGAATTAAATAAAACGGCAACTTTTGCAGGTGGCTTTTGCAGAGTGCAGTCGCCAACAGTCAACGGAAATCCGTCAATCTCGTTTGCGTTTTCAACTTGACCGCATGAAAAAAGCGACAGACTAAAACAAGCAATTAAAACAAATAAAATCGACTTTTTCAAAATATCAATGGAAGTTGCAGACAACACTTTTCTTGTTGCCGTCCGAGTCGTATCCAACAATTCTAACACCCTCATGGCTCAAAAGTTCGCCGAATTCCATCGTTTCGGCATCGCAACTAAAAACGTCCTTACCTTCACAGGTAACATACAAAACACCGTCTTTAACGTTGATACGACCACCCTTACCGAGAACGACTTCCGAGCCGTTCTCGTCACGAGCAGTAACGTATTTCAAAAGACGATGTTGTGCAATTTTAAGAATTTCTTCATTTTGATTTTTCTTTTTTCTACGGCTGAACAGTCCCATTTTCATTCTCCTCTTGCAATTTTTCAGCAAGTACAACACGCTCGTCTACTTTAATTTTAGCAGAAAGCATCATAATCAAAAATACTGCAATGTAAATGCCCGATGCAATGTCAAAAACAGAAACGTGTTCGGAAATGTGAATACCCGATTCAATGTTGAATAACAAAACAAAGAACTTCGGAACGGCACAAGTGAGGCTAAGCAATGCAACAGGGAAGCCCGAAGCGAACATAAGTTTTATAGTTCCTTTTGTAGCAAGACCGCTATTCACACGAGCGAACGAGTGCCAGAAAAGCATCGCAAAACCAAGCATAGTAATCGTGAGAATAATATCCGAAACTTTAATAACATCAACGTAGCAAATAAAAGTAACTGCAAATCTCACACCGGCAAAAATGCTCGGAATGAGAAAAATTTCAGCAACAGGTTTTTTGCCTGTTGAAAGGCAGATGCCGAAATAGAGTAGGAAAAGCGACTGCGCAATAAAAATAACAGTCATAACAACAGACGGAATGTTGTCGGTTGAAATTATAGAGCAGTAATTAACCGTTTGTGCAACAGAAAATGCCATAAGAATAAGTGTCAAAATACCGAGAGGCTTTGACTTAATCTGGCAATTTCGCAGATTTTGGAATTTTATTGTAAACATCGCAATAATAAAGTATGCAATGATTAAACCAAAGATACCAATTAGATAAATAGACTCAATATTTGCGTATTCTTCAAAAAAGAAACCTGTTTTTGAATCAATCATATAAACGCTTTGATATATGCGAAAACCAGCCGTAAGCACTGCCAAAATGGTAAAAATCACGGTCGGAATAAGTGCTTTTTTCATAAAAAATCCTCCGATTATCTTTGTTCAAGTGTAGTGTATGATAAAGGTTTGGAATGAGTGCCTTTGTATGCAGGACGGATAATTCTGTTACCTGCAACAGTTTCTTCAATTCTATGTGCGCTCCAACCTGCCGAACGAGCAATAGCAAAAAGCGGAGTGAACAATTCAGACGGAATACCGAGAGTTTTGTAAACGAGTCCCGAATAAAAATCGACATTAGCGCAAACTGTCTTGTCTGTGCCTTTGTAGGAGTAGAAAACTTCGGGAGCAATTCTCTCAATGCGTTCAAGCAAAGCAAAGTCTTCGCCAAATCCTTTTTCTTCGGCAAGTTTTTTTGCGTATTTTTTAAGAATAACGGCTCTCGGATCGGACTTTGTATAAACTGCGTGACCTATTCCGTAAATAAGACCGGAACGGTCGCCTTCCTCTTTTTTCAAGATTTTGAGCAAGAATTCAGCAAGCTCATCATCGTTATTAATGTCATTAACACTCGCTTTGATGTATTCAACCATTTCGTTTACTTTAATGTTAGCACCACCGTGTTTCGGGCCTTTGAGTGCTCCAATAGCCGCAGCAATAACCGAGTATGTATCTGTACCCGATGACGCAAGTACACGAGCAGAAAAAGTCGAGTTGTTACCACCACCATGCTCGGCGTGGAGTGACAAGCAAACGTCCAAAAGACGAGCTTCATCAACAGTAAACTGACGGTCTGCACGAATAGATGAGAGAATAGCCTCGGCAGTCGAATGATTCTTGTCAATCGGGTGAAAGTAACTACTTTTTTTGTCGTAGTGACGACGTTTCGCCTGATATGAGTACGAAAGAATAGTAGGCATACGAGCAATGATTTCCAAACATTGACGGAGCATATTGTCAAGCGACAAATCGTCAGGGTTATCGTCGTATGAATAAAGAACCAAAACCGAACGAGCGAGTTTGTTCATAATGTTTCGAGAAGGAGCTTTCAAAATCATATCCTCAGCGAAGTATTCGGGCAATTCACGAAGTTCACCGAGAACAGTTCGCAATCCGTTGAGTTGTTCCGCTGTCGGAAGTTTACCGAAAATAAGCAACCAACAAACTTCTTCAAAGCAAAATCTTTTTTCTTTGTCGCAGTTTTCGATAATGTCGTTGATGTCGTATCCACGATACAAAAGTTGACCGTCAATAGGGAACTTTTCCGCATCGTTCATCATATATCCACGAACAGATGAAATGTTCGTAAGACCGGCAAGAACACCAGAACCATCTGCATTA
>CADBMQ010000099.1 GCA_902795765.1 Oscillospiraceae bacterium
GAACGTCGCTGCCTTTAAATTTTATAAGGATAAAAACAAAGGAGATTTTTTACTATGAAAACTGTATCAAATTATTTCGGAAGTTTGGTTTTTGACGACAGAGTTATGAAAGGTGCTTTGTCTGCAAAGGTGTACGCATCTCTCAAAAAGACCATCGACGAAGGAACTGAACTTGACATCAGTGTTGCGAATGCAGTAGCAACCGCAATGAAAGACTGGGCAATCTCAAAAGGTGCAACCCACTTTACCCACTGGTTCCAACCGCTTACAGGTATTACCGCTGAAAAGCACGACAGTTTTATCACTCCGTCACCCGACGGCGGTGTAATTATGGAATTCTCCGGTAAGGAACTCATCAAAGGTGAGCCGGATGCATCTTCGTTCCCGAATGGTGGTTTAAGAGCAACATTCGAAGCAAGAGGCTACACCGCATGGGACCCGACCTCATACGCATTCATCAAAGGTAAAACTCTTTGCATTCCGACAGCGTTCTGCTCGTATGGCGGACACGCACTTGATAAAAAGACACCGCTTCTTCGTTCAATGGAAGCACTTAATAAGCAAGCACTTCGCATTTTGAAGTTGTTCGGCAATGACAAAGTAAAGAGAGTAACAAGCTCGGTAGGTCCTGAACAGGAATACTTCCTTATCACAAAAGAAATGTACGACAAACGTCCTGACATTCAGCTCACAGGCAGAACTTTGTTTGGTGCAAAACCGCCAAAGGGACAGGAAATGGACGACCACTATTTTGGTGTAATCAAACCGAGAGTAGCGGCATTTATGGAAGAACTCAACGAAGAACTTTGGAATCTCGGTATCCTTGCAAAGACCGAGCATAACGAAGTAGCTCCTGCACAGCACGAGTTGGCTCCTATCTACACAACAACTAATATTGCAACTGACCACAACCAGTTGACAATGGAAATTATGCAAAAAGTTGCTGCAAGACACGGTTTGGTATGTTTGCTCCACGAAAAGCCGTTCGCAGGTGTAAATGGTAGTGGTAAGCACAACAACTGGTCAATCGCAACAGACGCAGGTCAAAACCTCTTGTCGCCTGGCGAAACTCCGTATGAAAACGCACAGTTCCTTTTGGTACTTTGTGCAGTTATCAAAGCAGTAGACGATTATCAGGATTTGCTCCGTATCTCCGCTGCAACCGCAGGTAACGACCACCGTCTTGGTGCAAACGAAGCACCTCCCGCAGTAGTTTCAATCTTCCTTGGCGACGAGCTTAACGCAGTTATGGAAGCAATCGAAAATGACACTCCGTATCAGGGAATTGAAAAAACACAGATGAAACTCGGTGTAGATGTTTTGCCGAAGTTCAATCGTGATACAACTGATAGAAACAGAACGTCTCCGTTCGCATTTACAGGTAACAAGTTTGAGTTCCGTATGCTCGGCTCATCAAACAGCATCGCTTGTGCAAACATTATGCTCAATAGTGCGGTAGCAGAGTCACTTGGAACTTATGCAGATCGCTTGGAAGGTGCAGAAGACTTTGAAACTGCTCTCCACGAGATGATCAAGAAAACTATTAAAGACCACAAAAACATCATCTTCAACGGCAATGGCTATGACGATAGTTGGATTAAAGAGGCAACCGAAAAGAGAGGACTTCTCAACTATCGCACAACTGCTGATTGTATGCCTCACTTGCTTGATAAGAAGAACGTTGATATGCTCACAAAACAGGGCGTATTCACAGAGGCAGAACTTCAATCGAGATATGAGATTATGCTCGAAAACTATTGCAAGACAATCACAATCGAGGCAAACGCAATGGTTAATATGGCTAAAACTCAAATCGCACCTGCAATCAGTTCGTATATTGCAAAAGTTGCAAAAACAGCTACCGCAAAGAAAGCATTGATTTCAGATGTTGCTTGTAACTATGAAACAAATATTGTTAGAAAACTTTCGGCACTCAACGATACAGTATTGGTTAAGGTTGAGGAACTCGAAAACGCAATCGTTAGTCTTGACAATGCAAAAGACATTGGCGAAGAGTCGGCTATGATTCGTGACAATGTACTTGCAAAAATGAGCGAACTCAGACTTGCTTGTGACGAGGCAGAAACACTTACGGCTAAAAACTACTGGCCGTTCCCGTCATACGCAGATTTGTTGTTCAGCGTAAAATAAAAAGAAAGAAGTTGATTTGAAATGTTGTTGGAAGAGATAACAAAGGTTGTCCACGAGGTGGCAACAAGTGAAGTATTCGGTGTATGGTTTTTAATCGGTGCCGCACTTGTGTTCTTTATGCAGGCAGGTTTTGCAATGGTGGAGTCAGGCTTCACCAGAGCGAAAAACGCCGGTAACATCATAATGAAAAACCTTATGGACTTCTGTATTGGTACAGTAATGTTCGTATTGCTCGGATTTTGCTTGATGATGTCGGAAGACTATGTTATGGGACTTTTCGGTGTACCGAATTTGAACATCTTAACCGATTTCGGTGGATTTTTGAAGAGCGGTAACGCACCGTCCTTTGTGTTCAACCTTGTGTTCTGTGCAACCGCAGCGACAATCGTTTCGGGTGCTATGGCAGAGAGAACAAAGTTCATCTCCTACTGTATCTACTCAGGTGCGATTTCACTTTTCGTATATCCGATTGAAGCAGGTTGGGTTTGGAACTCAAAAGGTTGGCTCGCTCAGATGGGCTTCCACGATTTCGCAGGTTCTGCTGCAATTCACGCAGTCGGCGGTATCACAGCACTCATCGGTGCAATAATGGTTGGTCCTCGTCTTGGAAAGTATGTTAAAGATAAGGCAGGCAAGGTTAAGAAAGTAAACGCTATCCCCGGTCACTCAATCACACTTGGCGCACTCGGTTGCTTTATCCTTTGGTTTGGTTGGTACGGCTTCAACGGTGCAGCTGCTTGGGACGGCGAATCGCTTGCATCAATCTTTGTTACAACAACAATAGCACCTGCTGTTGCAACTGTTGTTACAATGGTATTCACTTGGATTAAAAACGGCAAACCCGATGTTTCAATGTGTCTTAACGGCTCGCTTGCAGGTCTTGTCGGTATCACAGCAGGCTGCGACTCACTGGACGCATTCGGCTCTGTAATCGTAGGTATCGTTTCAGGTATCCTCGTAGTTGTAGTGGTTGAGTTTATCGACCTTAAACTCCACATTGATGACCCTGTCGGTGCAGTTGGTGTTCACTTTGCAAACGGCGTTTGGGGTACTTTGGCAGTCGGCTTGCTCTCAAATCCGAGTGCTCCTGCTGGACTTAACGGCTTGTTCTACACAGGTGACGCAACACTCTTTGGTGTTCAGGCACTTGGTATCGGTGCGGTACTTGCTTGGACAGCAGTTACAATGACAATCGTGTTCGTAATCATCAAAAAGACAATCGGACTCAGAGTTACAGAAGAGGAAGAAATCAAAGGTCTTGATAGCACCGAGCATGGTCTTCCGAGCGCTTATGCAGACTTTGTTCCCGCAGTTGAAAGCATCGACTACGGCTATGAAGAAGCTGTTGCAGTTACAGGTGACACACCTGTTGCAGAAGCAGTTCCGATTAAGAAAGTTCCGTCATTTGATGATGGCACACCGAAGTTTACAAAGGTAGAAATCGTATGTAAAGAGTCAAGACTCGAAACCTTGAAAGTTGCAATGATGGATCTCGGTATTACAGGTATGACAGTATCGCACGTTCTTGGCTGCGGTGTTCAGAAGGGTAAACCTGAATACTATCGTGGTGTACAGGTTGAGGCTAATCTCTTGCCAAAGGTACAGGTTGACATCGTTGTCAGCAAAATTCCCGTTCGCCACGTTATCGAAACTGCTAAAAAGGCTTTGTATACAGGTCACATCGGCGACGGTAAAATCTTCGTTTATGATGTTGAAAATGTTGTTAAAGTCCGCACGGGCGAAGAGGGATATGACGCTTTGCAAGATGTTGAATAAATAATGAATTTTTATTCAAAAAAATCTCTCTTAAATTTCGTAGGCTTTTAATCAGTTTAATTGATTATAAAGTATGACTTCCTATTGAATTACTCGTAATTCAGAAAAAACTCCGTTCTGTAAAAGAGCGGAGTTTTTTTATACATAATTCGAGAAAAATATTTCATAGAGTAGTTGACAAATTAACATAAAAATAGTATAATTATCAAAGAAAAAGGCAACGGCGTCTTTGAGTATTTCGCTCTTGAGGTGTCTTTGCCTTCTTTTTTGAAAAATCTCAAAAAATCAACAAGGCGAAATTGCTCAAAGTCTAACTTTTTTGTGATTAAAAGCCCTTGTTGTGTGAGAAAACGGAGGATTAAAAAATGTCAAACTGTGCAATAGTTGGAATCAACTGGGGCGACGAAGGAAAGGGCAGAATGGTTGACCTTCTCACCGAAGACTACGATGTTGTAGTTAGATTTCAAGGTGGCGGAAACGCAGGTCACACTGTAATCAACGAAAAAGGCAAATTTGCGTTGCACCTTCTCCCGTCGGGTATTTTCAGAGACGGTGTAATCAATATTCTCGGTAACGGTGTTGCGGTTGATCCGCAGAACCTTTGGAACGAGATGGAGGGCGTTATGGAACAGGGTGTTCCGCTCACTCCCGAAAACTTGAAAATCAGCGATAGAGCATCACTCTTGCTTCCGTGGCACCGTGACTTGGATGAACTCGAAGAGCAGCGACTCAAAGATAAAAAGTTCGGCTCTACAAAACAAGGTATCGCACCGTTCTATTCGGATAAATACCAGAAAAAGACAATTCTTGCAGGCGAACTTTTCTATCCCGAAGA
>CADBMQ010000100.1 GCA_902795765.1 Oscillospiraceae bacterium
AAGAATATGAAAAGATATTTTCAATCGAGGCACTCAACATATTCTTACTGGTGCCTCCGATCGGAATCGAACCAATGACACGGGGATTTTCAGTCCCCTGCTCTACCGACTGAGCTACAGAGGCATAGTGGCGACCCGGAAGGGACTCGAACCCTCGACCTCTAGCGTGACAGGCTAGCGTTCTAACCAGCTGAACTACCGGGCCATATGGTGGAGACTACAGGGCTCGAACCTGTGACCCTCTGCTTGTAAGGCAGATGCTCTCCCAGCTGAGCTAAGCCTCCACGTCTGTTCCGTTGTCGTCTCTCTCTTGACGACAAAAACTATTATATATCATAACAGTCTATTTGTCAAGTGTTTTTTTCAACTTTTTTTAAAAAAATTCAAGAGCATAAAAAAATGGGATAAACAAGCCATTTATCCCACTTTTTATATTTAATTTTATAGCCATCTGCGCATATCAACGCATAATTTTTCTTCAATATCCGCAAGCTCTTTTGCGATTGATTTTGACTTCTCGTCTGCTGCCTCGTACTTATTAAGATACTTATTTAATGATTTAACTCCCATATTACAACCGTCTGTCATTAAATCTGCTATTGTTGCATCCGAATCATTTACTCCGAGCATTACATTTGTCTTAATCCAAGACATTCCCTTTGCCATTGGATTTGGATTTTTGCCATCATCGTGATACTTATCAAGTAGTTGTTGGAGTTCCCTATCGAGTGACTCATGATCGGAACGGCAGTCTGCAAGTCTACTGCGAAGTTGCGGATCGCCAACATAGTCGACTACCGACTCAATCGAATCAACTCCCATTTTCACTCCTGCGTCACATTCACGAAGCAATCTAATTGTATCTTGTTCTATCATCAAACTATCTCCTTTTAATTTATATAGATATTATGTGTGAGTTTTTAGGGAATATTATAAATTGTTTAGACTGTTTTCTTTACGGCTGTTCGAGTCCTATATTTCGCATAAAACAAAAAAACACACCGAATGGTGTGCTTTTTTTGTTTGGCGCGCTGAAAGGGACTCGAACCCCCGACCTACTGGTTCGTAGCCAGTCACTCTATCCAACTGAGCTATCAGCGCAGATGCAGATTTTTGACTGCCATACTATAATATCACAAACATATTAAAATTGCAAGAGTTTTTTTAAATTTTTTTTAAAATTTTTATCTGATAAACATTGCATCGCCAAAACTGAAAAATCTGTATCCGTCTTTTACTGCTTGATTATACGCATTTAATACATTTTCCCTACCTGCAAGTGCAGAAACCAACATTATAAGTGTACTTTCGGGAAGATGAAAGTTTGTTATCAATGCATCAAGGCACTTGAACTCGTATCCCGGGTAGATAAATATGGATGTATCTCCCTCGCACTCTCTAATACCCGTTTGCGCAACGGTTTCGACCGTTCTGCAAGAAGTTGTACCAACGCAGATAACTCGTCCGCCGTTTTGCTTGGTTTCATTTATCAAATCTGCCGTTTCAGCAGGCATACTATAATGTTCTGAGTGCATTTTGTGATTTTCGATTATCTCTTCTTTAACAGGACGGAATGTTCCGATACCGACATGGAGTGTGACATATCCGATTTTCACACCCTTTGCTTTGATTTTTTCAAGCAACTCTTCGGTGAAATGCAATCCCGCTGTCGGGGCTGCCGCAGAGCCCTCGTGTTTCGCATATACTGTTTGATAACGTGATGCGTCTTTGAGTTCTTCGTGTATATAATGAGGCAACGGCATTTCGCCTATCTTATCAAGGACTGCGAAAAACGAGCCTTCATAATTAAACTTTACAATTCTATTGCCGTTTTCAAGAACCTGTTCGACAACGCCGTTCATAACACCGCCAAAATCAAATTCATATCCCTCTTTCGCTTTTTTGCCAGGACCTGCAAGTGTTTCCCATCTGCCGTCTGACAAATCTTTTAAAAGAAGAAACTCAACTTTTGCTCCTGTATCTTTGCGTATTCCATATATTCTTGCAGGAATAACTTTTGTATTATTAAGTATAAGGCAGTCGCCCTCGTTCAAATAGTCGATTATATCATAAAAATGCTTGTGCTCAATTTCACCTGTTTTCTTATTAAGTGTGAGCAATCGTGAGTTTTCTCGCTTGTCCGCAGGATGTTGTGCTATCTGTTCTTCGGGCAAGTCAAAATAAAAGTCACTTTTATTCATACTATGTTGACATTCCTTTCTTTTTGTGGTAAACTTTATTATTGAAATGCGGTACTTTTTATCGCTCTTATCAATATATTATAATGACGGCTGTTTGCTATCACTTATAATATTATATTGTAACAGACGTATAAAAGCAATCGTTTTTTTAATTTTTTCAATTTATGTGAAAAGGAAGAGTTATTTATGAAGAATTACAATGTCGGTATTATCGGTGCAACAGGTATGGTTGGTCAGCGTTTCGCTACCTTACTTGAAAACCATCCTTGGTTTAATGTTAAAGTACTTGCTGCTTCTCCCCGTTCAAAAGGTAAGACCTATCGTGAGGCTGTTGACGGCAGATGGAAGATGACAACTCCTATCCCCGAAAAAATGGCTGATTTGGTGCTTTACGATGCTACTGCTGACATTAAAGAAATCGCTTCACAAGTTGATTTCGTTTTCTGCGCTGTTGATATGCCGAATGACGAAATTAAGGCTCTTGAAGAGGCTTATGCTCTTGCTGAATGTCCTGTTATTTCTAACAATAAATCTCACCGTCACACTCCCGACGTTCCGATGATTGTTCCGGAACTCAACTACGATCACGCTAAAATTATTACCGCTCAAAAGAAACGTCTTGGCACAAAACGTGGCTTCGTTGCAGTTAAGTCTAACTGCTCGTTGCAGTCATACGTTCCTGCTCTCTATCCTCTCGATAAGGCAGGTTTCAAAGTTAAGGACGTTTTGGTTTGTACTTATCAGGCTATTTCAGGTGCAGGTAAGACCTTCAACGAGATGCCCGAAATTCTCGACAACGTAATCCCTTATATCGGTGGCGAAGAGCAGAAATCTGAAATCGAGCCGTTGAAGATTTGGGGTAAAATTGAAGGCGACGTTATCGTTCCCGCTACTGAGCCGAACTTTACTGCTCAATGTATCCGTGTTCCTGTATCAGACGGTCATTTGGGTGCTGTATTCGTTCGTTTTGAAGGTAAAAAGCCGACAAAAGAAGAGATGATTAAAATTTGGAGCGAGTTCTCTTCTCGTCCGCAGGAACTCGAATTGCCGAGCGCTCCGAAGCAGTTCTTGCACTACTTCACCGAAGACAATCAGCCTCAACCGAAATTGCACCGCAATCTCGAAAACGGTATGGCAGTTTCTATCGGCAGACTTCGTGAAGACACACAATATGATTACAAGTTCGTTTGCCTCTCTCACAACACTCTTCGTGGTGCTGCGGGTGGTGCAGTTCTTATGGCTGAACTTATCTGCGCAGAAGGCTATATGGACTAATTCTCTTTTAGAGGAGTTTGATATTTTATGAAAAAGACTCTTTTCAAGGGTGCGGGTGTTGCTCTCGTTACTCCTATGAAACAAGATGGCTCTGTTGATTACGAAACCCTTTCGAGTCTTATTGAAATGCAAATAAGCGGTGGTACTGACGCTATTATTGCGTGCGGTACTACCGCTGAATCCGCTTCTATGTCTTATGATGAGCGTATGCAAGTTATTGAGTTTATTGTTAAAGCAGTAGACCACCGTATTCCTGTTATTGCAGGTACGGGCACTAACGAAACACACGCTGCGGTTAAGATGTCGCAAGCGGCTCAGGATATGGGTGCTGACGGATTGCTTGTTGTTACCCCGTACTACAACAAAACTTCGCAGCACGGACTTGTTAAGCATTATTTTCATATTGCAGACCAAGTTGATATCCCGATTATAACATATAATGTTCCGTCAAGAACGGGACTTAATATTTCTGCCGAGGCTTATGCTGAAATTTGCCGCCACGACAACATTGTCGGCACAAAAGAAGCAAGTGGAAACATCTCGGCTGTTGCGAAAATTCGTCAGGTTTGTGGCTATAATTTCGATATTTACTCGGGTAACGATGACCAAATCGTTCCGATTATTTCGCTCGGTGGTAAGGGTGTTATCTCCGTTTTGTCAAATGTTTTGCCAAAGCAGACGCACGATATTGTTATGGCTTGTCTAAACGGCGATTTCAAGACGGGTTCGGAACTTCAAATTAAGTATCTTGACCTTATAAATGCTCTTTTCTGCGATGTCAACCCTATTCCTGTAAAGCAGGCTATGTGCCTTATGGGTATTCCTGTTGGCGAATGCAGATTGCCACTTTGCAATATGTTGCCGGACAAAATTGAGATGATGAAAAATATACTCACAAAGCACGGTTTGATTAAATAAAATAGTATTGGAGATACAAGGAATGGCTGAAAAAGTTAGGATTTTATTTGTTGGTGTAGGCGGTAAGATGGGTAGAGTCGCAACCGAATGTATCCGCTTGCGTGATGACTGCGAAATGGTTGCAGGTGTTGATATTTCCGATTTCGACGCTGAATTTCCTATCTATAAAAAAGCAGTTGATGTTAAGGAAAAGTATGATGTTATTATCGACTTTTCTCATCCGTCTGCTCTTGATGATATTTTGACGGCTGCTGAAAGCACTAATTCGGCTGTTGTTATTGCGACAACAGGCTATGATGATACGCAGATTGCTAAAATAAACGATGCTGCTAAAAAAATGCCCGTATTTTTCACATACAACATGTCGCTTGGTGTAAACCTCATTGCCGACCTCGCAAGACGTGCTGCTGCCGTTTTGTCTGACGGATTTGACATTGAAATTGTTGAGGCTCATCACAATCAAAAAATTGACGCTCCGTCGGGTACGGCTATGATGCTTTACGATGCAATTTCCGATTCGCTTGATGACGGTTACTACTGCGAATATGACCGTCATTCTCACAGACGCAAGAGAGAAAAGAAGGAAATTGGTATGCACGCTATTCGTGGTGGCACTATTGTTGGTGAACACGAGATTATCTTTGCCGGACGTGATGAGATTGTGAAACTTTCTCACTCCGCTCGTTCAAAAGAGATTTTTGCGGTTGGTGCAGTTAATGCGGCTGTGTTTATGAGTGGCCGTGAGGCAGGACTTTACAATATGTCCGACCTTGTTTCTTCGAAATAATGTATTAAGGAGGAGTCGGCGTATGTACGACTCCATTTTTACAAAGGAAAATGTGACGCTTGTTACCTTATCAGAAATTCCGACCGACACTGTTTTTCTCGCTGATTTGTTTAACACCATCGGCAACAGCGGTGTTTCGGTTGATATGATTTGCAGACCGACTGACTATCGCAAACGAACTCGTTTGGCTTTCACGGTTGATGACAAAGATTTGCACGAGATTATGTGTATTGTTGCAGGTTTTGGAATTAAGTCGAGTGCTTTTTCGGCAGGATGTTGCAAGGTTTGTGTGAAAGATCAAAGACTTGCCGAGAGTTGTGGCGAAAGCGGTAAGATTTTCTCTGCACTTGCGAGTCACGGCGTTGACATTTTACTTGTTACGACTGACTACGATGAAATTTCTGTGCTTGTCAGGTCTTGCGACCTTGAAAAGGCCGTTTGCGCAGTTAGTTAGGATTGATTTATTAAAACTGACTTCTTAATTGAAGTCAGTTTTTTATTTTAACTTATCGACTCCCGACTGCATATAATGACGGTGTAAGGTGGATTTTCCTTACAGAAAGGATATTTAACTATGGCAGAAATTGAACGCTCACAAGACTTTTGTGAGAAAAAACTTC